>NZ_JBFAWG010000069.1:0-30705 GCF_040680215.1 Streptomyces sp. NPDC052107 | reverse complement strand
TGCGCGGCCCTGTCCCCCAGGGACAAGAACTCCGCCCGCGTGATGCTGGTCCGGGCAGGTTGGAACCCGGACGGTGTCGAGGGCGTAAGACCACCTGAGCCGCCGGCTCCGGTGGCCGCCTGAGCCGTAAATCCCCGCTCAACCCTGGAGGGTGACAAATCCCCTCCCTCCAGGGAGGGGAGCCTTCAACAGCCTCGCCACTTCCGAGAAGATGGCCTGACAGTACGACCGCCAGCTCCACTGGGAGGTCCCCGTCGCCGCTTGAGGAACCGGATCCGCTACGTCATGGCGTCCGCGATGACCGTGGTGGCGACCTTCTCGACGTCTGCGGGTGCCGGCGATGTGCCTTCCCGGTCGGCGAACAGCAGGTGGGCGGCCCCGATCAGGGTGGGTGCGAGCGTGTCGATGTCGGCGTCGGCCGCGACCCGGCCGTGTTCGCGCTCGGCGGCGAGGTGGGAAGAGATCATGCGGGTGGTGTCCCTGAGCACCGGTACGCCGCCTCCGGTGCGTTCGCGCAGTCGGGTGCGTACGGCATCGCGGGAGATGACCAGGCCGACGATTCTCAGGGCGATCGACCCGAACAAGTCGGTCAATGTGCGGGTCAGGTGGGCGACGACGCTGCCGGTGCCGGCGGCGTCGCGCAGTACTGTGGCCTGGATCTCGATCCGGCCGATACGGTCCAGCACGAACTGGGTCAGAAACTCGTCGAAGTCCGCGAAGTGCCGGTGCAGCAGGCCTTTGGTGACTCCCGCCTCGGTGGTGACCGCCCGGCTGGTCGGCGCGTTCGCCCCGTCCCGGAGCAGTACGCGCTCCGCGGCCGCGAACAGTTGGTCACGCGCGTCACGCAGAGCGATCCCTGTCGGCACGGCACACCTCGATCCTTCGTCGATTCAGGTTCATCCGCTCACCAGGCCGCACGGTCCACGGGCTGCTCCGCATCGCCGAGGCCGAGCGGGGTACCGGGCCGGGACGGTTCGAAGGCACGGTGCCGGTCAACCTCCCCGCGCTCACGGTCTCGGTCGCCGACATGCTCGCCACCCTGCGGCAGGTGGCCGGTGACGCCGTCGCCGACCTCGTGAGCATCACGCCCGCCCCGGCCGTCGAAGCCATCGTGGCCTCATGGCCCGCCGTCTTCGACAACACACGCGCCGCCGCACTCGGTCTGCAGCCCGACCCGAGCTTCCTGTCGGTGGTACAGGACTACATCGCCGAGCACGCCGACGCAGTCCTCGTCGACCCGCTCTCGCGGCGGGTGCAGCGCCGAGATTCGTGATCATGCAAGAATTCCGGTCACGGTGCCGAGGCTGTCCAGACGGTTCCCGGTGCCGACCCCAGCACGAGGAGGGCCGCGATCATGCGCGAACTGGCCGAGACGGCACGGCAGTGGGCGGCTCAGGGACGTACGGGCGTCCTCGCCCGCGCCGTCACCGAACGGGGCTTCGGTCCCCGGCGCCCTGCCGACGCCGTCCTGATCGACCAGGACGGTCACTGCCACGGCACGCTGTACCGCGGGGCGTTCGACGCGTACCTGGCGGCGGAGGCCGCTGCCCTGCCCGCGGACCACACCGCGGCCGTGCGCGAGGTGTCCGTCCACGACGACGAGGTGAAGCGGGCGGGCCTGACCTGCGGTGGGCAGGCCGAAGTGCTGCTGCAGTCCCTCCGCACCGTTCCCGCCCGCTGGTGGGACCTGCTGGCGGAGGGGGCCGACGCCGCGCTGATCACCCGGCTGGACGTCGCGCGGACCCGCGTGACCAGAACCGTCGCGACACCCGCGCCGGAGGGTGGTGACGGGCCGTCCGAGGCCGTCGAACGCGCTCGGGAGCTGCTCGGCCGCCGCCGGGCCGGCCGGGACATCCGCTCCACGGACGACGGACTCGTCCTCATCGAGACGTTCCCCGCCGTACCCCATCTGGTCGTCGTGGGAGGAGGTGAACTCGCCGAACTGCTCGCCGCGCAGGCCCGCCTGCTGGACTGGCACGCCACGGTGGAGTCCGCCGCCGAGGACGCCGTCCGGCTGCTCGCCCAGTGTCCGGCCGCCGCCTGCTTGATCGTCCTCAGCCATGAATCGGACGTCGACGTCCCCGTCCTGTCCGCCGCGCTGAACACAGGCATTCCCTACGTCGGTGCCCTGGGCTCACGCCACACCCAGGCCCGCCGTGCCGCGGATCTCGCCAAGGCCGGCCTCGACAAGGAACTCCTCGGGCGCATCCACGGCCCCATCGGCCTCGACCTGGGCGCTCGTACCCCGGCCGAGACGGCACTGGCCATCTGCGCCGAGGTGCTCGCCACCCTCGACGGCAGGGAGGTCCGCGTGGTCCGCGAGGGTGCCGGACCCATCCACGGCTGACCGGCCGTGGCCCACGCATTTGCATGACGGTGCATGGGGAACTGATCGCAGATGCAGCTTGTTACAGGCGTCGATTCCCGCATCTGCGTTTTCCAGGTGCCGCTGTCCGGGTACGGTCGTGCGGGAGGTGGTGGGCCGGTGATCCAGATCTTGGAACCCACACCGCGGGAAGGGCCGTACGCCATCGACGCCGCGCTCGGGAAGGCCGGACTGCCGGTCCGGGTCTGCCGGACCTGGGCGGGCGACCGGGTACCGGAGACGGTGGACGGCATGGTGGCTCTGATCGTGATGGGCGCACCGATGGCCGCCGGCGAGGACCTCCTCGGATGCGGCGCGGAACTGGCCCTCCTCCAGGGCGCGTTGGAGGCGGAGGTGCCGGTGCTCGGCCTGTGCCCGGGCGCCCGGCTACTGGCGGTCGCGTCGGGCGGCGTCGCCCGGTCGGGCACAGGCGCGCGGATCGGCCGGGACGACGTACGGATGACCGCGGCCGCGCATACCGACCCGCTGTTCGCGGCCGTACCCGAACGGCTGCGGGCGGTCAACTGGCACAGCGGCACCCTGGATCTTCCGGACACCGCGACCTTGCTGGCGTCCTGCGACCACCAGCCGGTGCAGGCGTTCCGGATCGGCGGCTCTGCGTGGGGGATCGAGTTCCCCTTGGACCGAACGCGCCGCCCGCCACGGACGTCCACTCGACCCGGACGACCCACTGGCCGAGGAGAACCTCCGGCCCGCACTGGAGGCGGCGGGCTGGGACCTCGACTGCTACGAGGACGCGCTCCGTCACTTCCTCGTGCGCGCGGTTCGTGCCGACCGGTGAGCCTCCTCGCTACCCTGTGCCGCGTGGCCGACGACATCACGCACGCGCGACGCGACGACAGGCCCGAGGAGTCCCGGCGGGTACGCCTGAGCCGGACATTCGACGAAGATGCGGAGCTGTACGACCGGGCCAGGCCGGGGTATCCGCCGGAGCTGTACGACGACCTGGCGGAGCTCGCGGGTGCCCGCCCGGGCAGCCGGGTACTGGAGGTGGGCTGCGGGACCGGCCAGGCGACGCTGCCGCTGGCGCGTCGGGGCTGTCGGATCACGGCCGTCGAGGCGGGGCCGAGCATGGCCGCGCTCGCTCGCCGCAACGTGGCCGGGGCCGGGACGGTGGAGGTCGTGACGGCGCAGTTCGAGACATGGCCGCTGCCTGCCGAGCCGTTCGACGCGGTCGTGGCGGCCACGGCGTTCCACTGGATCGACCCGGCGGTGCGGGTGGCCAAGGCGGCTGACGCGCTGCGCCCGGGTGGCGCGCTCGCCGTGGTGCGCACCCAGCATGTGCGGGGAGGAACCGAGGAGTTCTTCGCGGAGGTCCAGCGCTGCTACGAGCGCTTCGACCCCGAGACGCCGTCCGGCCTGCGGCCTCCCGCGGCCGCCGGCATCGACGGCTCGGACCATGCGGCGGAGGTGGCCCGCAGCGGCCGGTTCCGTTCCACCGTCTTCCGCCGCTACGCGCAGGACCTCACCTACACCACGGCGGACTATCTCCAGCTGCTGCGGACCTACTCCGGCCACCGGGCTCTTCCGGAACCCGCCAGAACCGGGCTGTTGCAGTGCATCGCGGCACTGATCGACCGGCGGTACGGCGGCCGGGTGACCAAGCGCCATCTCATCGAACTGGGGGTGTCACGGCGTCGGTGACCGTCCTGGACCGTGCACCCGGCAGTGGGCGTCAGGTGCGCAGGAGTCGCAGGTCTATCGCGTCGGCCATGGCCTTCATGCCCTCGTCGTTGGGGTGGATGTGGTCGCCCGCGTCGTAGGCCGGGTTGAGGGCGGCCGGGTTCGCGGGGTCACGCATGGTCCGGTCGAAGTCGATGACGCCGTCGAAGGCTCCGCTGGTGCGGATCCACTGGTTGACGCCCTGACGGATCGTCTCGGCGGCAGGCGTGTAGTACCCGTTGCCCTCGTCGGGCATGAGGGTCGCGCCGATGACGCTGACGTGGGCGGCATGTGCCTCGTCGATCAGGGTGCGGTAGCCGTTGACGAGGTCCTGGACGGTCAGCGGCCCGCCGTCAGGGCCGGCGTTGTTGCCGATGTCGTTGATGCCCTCGAAGAGGATCACGTCCTTGACGCCAGGCTGGCCGAGGGCGTCATGCCCGAACCGCTTGAGGGCGCTGACGCCCTGCCACAGGTTGGGGACGTCCGTGAGGACCCGGTTGCCGCCTATGCCGGCGTCGACGACGCTCAGCTTCTGCGGACCCGGTCCGGCGCCCAACCGGCGCCCGAGGAAGTCGGGCCACCGGCTGTAGGTGCCGGTCGAGGAGTGGTAGCCGTCCGTGATGGAGTCGCCGAAGGCGACGACGGTGCCCCGCGCGGTCGGTGACACGACGTCCAGTCCTGCCAGGTAGTACCAGGAGGTCGTGGTGGTGCCGAACGCGGCGGCACTGTCGTCACCGGTGTGGTTGCCGGAGGCGAGGTAGGTGGTGTCGAACGCGTCGGAGTGCCAGGTCGACATCCCCGTCGTACCGGGCACGTAGAGACTGACGAGCAGGTTCTCCCCGGCGCTGACCGAGATCGGTACGACGTCGCTGACGGCCTCTTCGCCGGCGGGGATCGTGACGTGGCGGGATCCGCCGAAGGTGATGTTCCGCGTGGTGCCGCGCGTCGCCTCTCCGCCGCTCGCCTGGACGGCCACGTCCACGGCGCCGACATCGAGAGGGGTGGCGCTGTACCGGTTGGACAGGGTGATGCGGGCGCCGGAGCCCGAGACGCTGCTGTGCACCACCATCCGGATGGTCTGGTCGGTGAAGGACGGGCCGCCGGTCGTCATGCTGGGCGACCAGGCGCCGACCCGTGTTCCCTTGCTCTGCGACAAGGGTGTGGCGGCGCTCGCCACATGCGCGGTGCTCAGCGGAACTGCCGTCAGGGCCATGCCGGTCAGGGCGCCGAACACGGCCAGCAGGGTTCTACGACGCGGTCGGCGACCGGCCGCCGTGCTTCTCTTTTCCGGGGACATCGTCGATCTCTCCGCTCTTCTCGTGGTCCGCACCGTCAGCCGAAGTTGCCCAGCGTGACGGACTCACCGGGCTTGAGGCTGATCCTTCGCGAGGTGCCGCCCGCGAACACGGTCGTGTCACGGCCGCCGACGCTCCTGAGCGTCACTTGTGTGACCTTGCCGTTCTTCCAGCTGAGGCCGGCCACGAAGCCGCCGCGGACGCCGACGCCGGACACCGAGCCGGATGCCGCCCAGGCGGCCGGCAGCGCGGGCAGCAACTCGACGTGACCCGGTCGCGAGTAGACGAGCATCTCGACCATTGCGGAAGGGGTGCCGAAGTTGGCGTCGATCTGGAAGATGCCGCGGCCTTGCCCCATGTCCATGATGTCGAAGAGGTTCGGCGCGGTGCCGTTGCTGCCGTTCACCGACGGCTTCAGGTTGTTGACGACGAGTTGGTAGGCGTTCTCCGCGTTCTTCAGCCGGGACCAGCACAGGCTGCGCCAGGCGTTGGACCAGCCGTAGCTGTTCATGCCGCGGGCGGTCAGCAGGGCCGTCGCGCCGGCGAGGATGTCCTTCGGCGTGGAGTCGTCCGGGCGGATCCGGTCACCGGGGAAGAGGCCGATGAGCGGGGAGAGGTGCCGGTGTGTGGTCTCGCCGAGGTTGTCGGGCGACATCCACTCCTCCAGCCAGCCGGTCTTGGGGCTGACCACGGGCAGGTACAGGCGCTCGCGCAGACCGTCGACGGTCGCGCTGTAGGAGGTGTCCCTGCCGAGCACCTGGGTCGCGGTGCGGTAGTTGCCGAAGAGGTTCCACACCAGTTCCTGGGCGTAGGTGATGCCCTTGGCGTCCAACGGCCCCTGTTCGGGCGACCAGTCGCTGTCGGCGATGAGGACCTCGCGCGAGGCTCCGGAGGCGTCGGTGACGGTCGTGGTGATGAGACGGGCCTCCCAGAACTCCGCGGCGCCCTTGAGGAGGGGGTAGATCTTCTGGAGGTAGGCGCGGTCCTGGGTGTACTCGTAGTGCTCGAACAGGCTCTGGCAGAGCCAGGCGTTGCCGGCCGGATGCCACCACCAGCCGCCACCGCCGTAGGGGTTGGTGGAGATGGCCACGGTCCAACCGGCGAGCTTGCCGCTGGAGTTGCGGTATCTGTTGGTCGGGCTGTTGAACAGCCGCTGCGTGACGTCGGTCCAGGACGGCAGCTGCGCGAGGCAGTAGTCCGCGAAGGCGTCGAAGCAGCCGGACAGTCCCGCGCGGTCGGCCATCCAGTAGTTCATCTGGATGTTGATGTCGGTGTGGTAGTCGCCCATCCAGTCCGGGTCGTTGCCGTCCAGCCACGGTCCCTGCAGGCCCATCGGCAGGGTGCCCCGCGACCCGGAGATCATCAGGTAGCGGCCGAACTGCAGGTAGGCGGCCTCGAGTTCGGGGTCGGGGACGTCGTCCCGGTAGCGGGCCTGCACCCGTTGCCAGGTGTCCAGCCTGCGCTGCGCGGCGGACGAGGTGCCGAGGTCGATGTCCAGCTGCTCGAACACCGGGCGGAAGTCGGCGACATGGGTGTGCAGCAGGGTGCTCGCTGAGTGGCCGGCCGCGCCCAGGACCTTGGTCCGCGCCAGTCGCTCCGGATCCATCGACGGGTCGCGGAACTGGGCGGCCGCGTCGGGTGCGTAGTTGGTGCCGCCGCTGACCACGACGGTGAGGTCCTTGCAGCCGCTGAAGGAGATCGACCTGCCGTCGACGGCGATCGTGCCGCTGCTGCTGCGGGCCGTGACGGCGGCGCCGTACTTCAGCCCGTTGGGGAAGGAGGCACCGAACGAGGTGTAGTGCCCGGCGCTGTCGGCCGTGGTGGTCTCGCCGTGGGTGCCGGCGAGAGTCACGGTACCGGTGTAGGTGCCGCCGCCCTGCTGGGAGAAGTACAGGACGATGACGTCATCGGGGCGGCTGGCGAAGATCTGCCGCTGGTAGGTGACGCCGGACAGGTCGTAGGAGGCACTGACGAGGCCCTGGGCCAGGTCGAGGGAGCGGCGGTAGTTGTTGACCGAGCCCAGGTCGTGCCCGGGGATGTCGACGGTGAGCTCGGCCAGCAGGGTCAGGGAGCCGAAGTCGTCACGGCCGTAGGGGAATTGGCCGTCGCTCTGCAGGGTGTCGTTGAGGCCGCCGGTCCACAGGGTGGCGTCGCTGATCGTCAGCAGTTCGCCGGCGGGGTCGTTGCCCGCGAGCGCTCCGAGGCGCCCGTTTCCTACCGGCAGGCCCTGCTGGATCATCGAGTTGGCGGAGCCGGGAGCCTGCCACCACAGCTGGTTCTTCGCGGCGGCGGCCGCGGACAGCAGGGGCGAGGAGGTGGGGCGGGCGGGGGCCGCCGAGGCGGTGAAGGCAGGCAGACCGCCGAGGGCGGCGGCCGCGCCGGCGGTGGCGGCGAGAGCGAGAAAGGCCCTGCGGCTCGGGTGGTTGTCGCGCGATTCGGTGTGCTCGGTGTCCACGTTGTGCACTCCAGGTCAGGGGAACGGCGCATGCGGGGGGCGGATACGGGCGGTCGGGCGTGGGCATGCCCGAGGGCTGCGGAACCGGATGGCGGTGGGGGACGGGGCCCGGGGGCGTCTCGCCCCCGGGCCCGGCGGGAGGGTCAGGCGGACTTGGGTACGTCGATCCTGTCGATGTCGGGGGAGTAGTCCCAGCCGCTGTCGAAGGTGATGGTGTTGGAGCCTGCCTTCAGCGCCAACTGGACGCTGACGGTGTCGACCGTGCCCCAGTCGCCCGTGGAGGGGAACTTCAGGCTGGTGCCATGGCCGCTGTTGGAGTAGACGGTGACCGAGCGGGGGTCACCGCTGACGTAGGCGACGTTGACGGTGTAGATGCCGTCCTTCTTCACCGTGATGTCGTTGAACTGCAGCTTGCTGTCGAGATAGAGGTTGCCGATCTTCTTGCCGCCGGAGCAGGAGTCGCATCCGGCGACGGAGGCGTTGCCGGTGAGGGTGTTGTTCGCGGACTCGGCCTCGTAGCGGGTGGTCGCCAGCGGGGTGCCGGCGGGCTTGACGGTGAACAGCCGTGAGCCGTGCGCGGGCAGGGTCGCGGTGATCTTGTTCTTGTACGTGCCGAGGTTCTGGTGGTTCCACAGGTCGCGCACGGAGGCCGCGCCGGCGAAGCCGAAGGACGCCCAGTCGGCGGTGACGGAGGCCGACCCGCCGCCGAGGTTGAACAGGGCGACGGTGTACGTGCCGTTGGCGTTCTTGGTTGCCCAGACCTGCTGGTCGCCCAGCGGCGTGACGGGGCGCGCGACGGGCGAGTCGTTCTGGTCGACGGCGATGACTTCCTGGTTGCTGAGCAGGGAGAGGCCGTAGCTGTCCAGTTTGGTGAGGTCGTCACCGGTGAACAGGGGCGACTTGTTGATGGCCCACAGGGTCATGTAGCTCTGCCGCTCGGCGTTGGTGAGACCGTCCATCGCGCCGTTGCCGACGTCGATCGCGTCGAGGTCGTTCCAGCCGCCCGAACCTGCCTTGTGGCTCCACGCGGGCGCGTCGTTCCACCGGTCGTTGACCGAGTTCTCCCAGGTCACCAGGGTGTTGCAGTAGCACTCCACATCGGTGTCGATGCGCCAGCCGTTGGAGTACTTCTTCCAGTCGGCGGCGTGGCCGATGTCGAGCGACCAGGACAGCTCCAGATGGATCGGGCGCCCGGTGTCGGCGATGGCCTGGTGCCAGGCGGCCACGTCCGCGACGTTGTTGTAGTTGTCACCGGACTTGAACGAGCCGGGGCCCACGCCATCCAGCTTGAGGAAGTCGTAGCCCCAGTCCGCGAGCATCTGTGCCTGCGAGTCGATGTACTTCTGCGCGCACGGGTTGTCGAAGTTCAGCTTGTAGGCGCTGTCCCAGCCGTTGGTGGTGCGCAGATCCGGGTAGACGATGTCCGCCGTGGTGCAGCCCTGGGCGTTCCATATCGGCACCTTGCCGTCGCCGTACGCACCCTTCTCCAGGCCGACGGGCAGATAGATGCCGGCCTTGAGACCCTTGGAGTGGATGTGGTCGGCGACCGACTTCATGCCGTGGGGGAACCGGACCGGGTCGGGTGTCTGCCGGCCGTACTGGTCGAACTCGGACGTCCAGTTCCTGTCCATCCACCAGCCGGCGTCGATGTTGACATGGTCGTAGCCGTACTTCTTCAGCGTGGCGGCCAGGGCGTCCGTCTGCTTCAGGACGTTCGCCTCGGTGAGGTAGCTGTAGTTGCCGTCCGGGTTCAGGCCCGGGTACTGCGAGGACTGCATACTCCAGCTCGACCAGCCCATGTACGGCTTGGCGGCCAGGCCGGAGGCGGCGTCGTCGGTGGTCGCGGCCGAGGTGGCGGCCGCGCCGGCGGAGCCGGAAGCGGCGGCCTGGGTGGCGACGGCCGGGACCACCGTGGCGAGTCCGGCCGTGACGGCCAGGACCAGCGTCGCTCTGAGGGTGCGGCGCGGGAAGCCGGGCAGGGCTCCGCGCAGGACTCGGTACGGGGATGACCGCATGGGTCGCCTCCTGAGGTGAGGTGAGGGGGAACGTGCGGCGGCACCCGGTGGGGGACGGGCGTGGTGCTGGTCGGACGGGAGGAGCCTGTTAACAGGTCCGAAGCCGGGCCGAAGATGTCCGTCGGTCGGTCGGAGAGACGTCGGTCCGGCGGCTCAGCCCTTGCCCGAGCCGATGGGGAGCCCGCTGATGAACCGGCGCTGCTCGGTGAAGCGCATCAGGAGCATGGGGATCGCGGTCAGGGAAATTCCTGCCGGGATGAGGTCGGATGGTGGGGGCTGCGGCTCTGCAGCGTCATCGCTACTCCTTCTCGTTCTCACATGCCCGATCCCATGAAGGACTGGATGGCGGTGGCGGCGGCCCCGCGTGCCCACTCCTCGAAGGGCAGGGGCCGTGTCACCAGGTCGCACTGTGCAGCGGTGCCGAAGGCGGACGCGGCGAACGCGTCCCGGATGCCCTCGGCGACCAGGTCGTAGGCGGCCAGGCCCTCGCCGGAGATGACCACCCGCTCGGGACCGAGGATGTTCACCAGGAAGCCGATGGCCTTGCCGATGGCTTCGCCGGCGCGTGCGTAGACCTCTCTGACACCGGGGTCTTCGCCGTGGGCCAGCTCCAGCGCCTCGGCCGCATCGATCACCTGCTTGCCCGTGGCCTCGCGCACCGCGCGGAGTATCGCCGGATCCGCCGCGATCGCCTCCACACAGCCGCGGTTGCCGCAGTGGCAGAGCGGCCCGAGCGGGTCGAGTGACAGATGCCCGATCTCGCCGGCCACGCCGTGCGCGCCCGACACCACCTGCCCATGCACCACCAGGCCACACCCGATGCCGGCGCCCACGGTCACCAGGGCGAAGTCCGAGAGACCGACTCCGGCGCCGAACCAGTGCTCGGCGACCGTGAGCGCCCGCACGTCGTTGTCGACCGTGACCGGCAGCCCGGTCGCGGTCCCGGCGATCTCGGCCAGTGGTACGTCCCGCCACTCCAGGAAGGGCGAGTAGCGGACCACACCGTCCGCGCGGTCCACGTCCCCCGAGATCGCGATGCCCAGGCCCCGCACCTGCACACCGAATCCGTCGGCCTCCGTGAGCAACTCCTGTACCAGTGCGGTGATGACGGGGAGCACCGCCTCCGGCTCGCGTCCCGTGAGCCGTACGTGCCGGGACAGCCGGATACGGCAACACAGGTCGGCCAGTACGGCGATGACCTCGTCGCCCGTCACCTTGACCCCGATGAACAGCGCCCTGCCTCCGTCCACCCACACCAGGTTGGCCGGACGTCCGACGGCGGGCCGCGCCCCTTCGTCCACACCCTCGACCAGATAGCCGAGCTCCATCAGCGGACGGACCGCCTTGGTGACGGCGGCCGGAGAGAGCTGGGTCCGCCGCCCCACCTCGGCACGAGTGAGCGGGCCGTGGGAGAGCAGCGTGGTGAAGACGAGGGAAGCGGCCGGCGTCATGTCCGGGGCCGCTTGGTGGGAGGGGGCCGAGCGCATGGCCGGAAACTTAGAGAGGTTCTTTTTTGCTGTCAATGAATAAAGCAGACTCCTTTGTTTCGCGGTGGATTGGGCGCGATGAACCTGGAAAGTGTAGGCAAAAGAGTGAGGTTGGGCGCGTGATGAAAGCCGTGGATGGCCGACGTCTGTGGATGGCGGTAGCGGCCGAGCACGCCGTCAGTGCCGCACGGAGTCCTTGTTGAGGTCGAAGGTCGCGACCTTGGCCTTGCTGCCCGCGTCGGACACCGACTGCACGGCGGTCAGCGCGAAGGACGCGCCGAGGGCCACTTCAGCGTGCTCCGCCTGGGCACCCTGGAGCTGTCCACCTCCCGCACCGAGGTCAGCCTGGAGGAACTGACCAACCACATGGCCGGCGGCGCCGAACTCGCCACTCTCAAGCACGAACTGGCCCAGGAGCGCGGCGTCGACACCGACGAACCGCCCGAAGAGGAAGACCTCACCGCACCCGTGGCAACACCAGCCGACGCGGCTCCCTGACGACGGCGACCACACCCGGATGCGTAACAGCGCCGCACCTCAACAGGCGTGTGGGGGTCCGGCCTTGGGCAAGGTTCCCCCACACGCGTGAGTGTGATCAGCGCGGAAGTCGGTCGGACCATGACGAGCGGTCGCCGGCTCCTGCTGTGCGGAGTTTCTTCCCGCGAGACCGTCAGGACTCGGCCGGGGCTTCGGGCGGCTGCGGCAGCAGTGATTGCAGGGCCAGCCGGGTCAGTTCCGCCTCCACGGTGTCGCGGTCCGGGACGACGGCCGAGCGGAAGGAGCGGCCGGCCAGGAGTGAGACGAGCCACCAGGCGGCGGTGTGGGGCTCGATGTCGGCGCGGACGTCACCGGCGGCCTGGCCGCGGCGGAGCAGGTCGGCGAGCGCGTCGGCGAGGTGCTGGTGGACCTGGCGGAGGGCCTCGCCGAGGTCCGGGTCGTGGGCCAGGGCGGTGGCGTCGGCGAAGAGGAAGCCGTGGGAGCCGGGCCGGTGGAAGCGGTCCATATGGGCGGGGTCCAGGAACGCCGCGAGCACCTCGGGGACCGGCCGGCCCGCGTCGGCCGCCTGGTGCAGGAGTGCGGAGACCGCGCCGGTGGCATGGTCGAGGACCGCCCGGTACAGCGCGGACTTGGAGCCGAAGTTCTGGAACACGACGGGTTCGGTGACGCCGACCCGCCGGGCGATGTCGGAGACCTTGCCGCGCTGGTAGCCGGCCTCGGAGAAGACCTGGGTGGCCGCGGCGAGGATCGAGGCACGGCGCTCTGTCGCGCTCAGACGGGTACGCGTGCGGGATCGAGGCTCGGTCACACGATCATCGTATGCCCCCTTGCCGATTTTCTTAGTCGGAACTAAGTTGGAATCGAGCTTAGTCGTGACTAAGTTATGGAGGAAGGTCATGCCTCTCGGACGCCTCATGCAGGGCAAGCCGCACGCGGACACGCCCGGCGTGACCATCGCGACCCCGCGGGCGTACGAACTCTTCGGCGCCCTCTGTTTCGCCGGGCGCCGAGGCCGCGTCTTCGCCCGCCTCGCGGAGCTGAGCGGCGCCGTACCGGGCGACCGCGTCCTGGACGTGGGATGCGGTACCGGCTACCTGACCCGGCACATGGCCGCCCGGATCGGCCCGAAGGGCGCTGTGACCGGCGTGGATCCCTCCCCGCCGGTCCTCGACTACGCCCGCGGCAGGAACCGGCGCCCGGGCAGTGCCCCCTGTGACTACCGTGAGGGCGTCGCCGAGGCCCTCGACCTTCCGGACGCCTCCTTCGACACCGTCGTCACGAGTTTGATGCTGCACCATCTGCCGGAGGAGCTGCGGCCCATGGCGCTGCGCGAGATGTATCGCGTCCTGCGGCCCGGCGGCCGGCTACTGGTCGCGGAGTTCCGGCCGCCGAAGAGCAGGATCGGCCGGCACCTGGTGCACAGCGGGGCCGGCGATGCCATGGCGCACCACCGGGTCGACCTGCTGGACGCCCTCGTCACGGATGCGGGCTTCGAGTTGACCGGGCGCGGCGACCTGCGGCCATGGCTGTCCTATGTGCAGGCACAACGGACGCGGTAGCGGCGGGGCACCGATCCGGCCTGCGGGATCGCTCCCCGGGCGTTTCGGCGCTGAAGTGGACGGCGTCCCCGTCCGGTTGAGTGTTCTTCAGGCGGACAGACCGCTGTGGGAAGCAGACGGGGAGAGCGGGTCGTAGACACACGTGCCGCGACTCGAAGGGGAGGCCCGAACCGCCCTCAGCAGGACACGTTCGGCAGCTGTTGCTCCGTCCAGATGGTCTTGCCGGTGGCGGTGTACCGCGTGCCCCAGCGCTGGGCGACCTGCGCGACCAGGAAGAGACCTCGCCCTCCCTCGTCCGTGGTGCGGGCACGGCGCAGATGGGGGGAGGTGTTGCTGGCGTCCGACACCTCGCAGATGAGGGTCTTCTCGCGGATGAGACGCAGGTTGATCGGTCCGTAGGCATGCGTGATGGCGTTGGTGATCAGCTCGCTCACGATCAGCTCGGTGGTGAAGGCGAGGTCCTCCAGACCCCACGCGGCCAGGCAGCGGGCGGTGTTCTCGCGCGTCTCGTGCACCGCCCGGGGATCGGCGGGCACGTCCCAGGAGGCCACCTGGTCGGGGGCGAGGGCGCGAGTGCGGGCGATGAGGAAGGCGACGTCGTCGTGCGGACGGTCCGGCAGAAGAATGCGGACCATCGTGTCGCAGATCTCCTCCAGCGGCCGGTCGGGGTGGGCCAGGGCGAAGCAGAGTCGCTCGAAGCCGACGTCGACGTCGCGGTCGGAGGCCTCGATCAGGCCGTCGGTGTACAGGGCGACGACGCTGCCCTCCTCCAGCTCGATCTCGGCCGACTCGAAGGGCAGACCGCCCAGTCCCAGCGGGGGGCCGGCGGGGATGTCGGGCAGTTCGACCGGTTCGCTGAGATGGGCGATGGCAGGGGTGGGGTGTCCGGCGCGCGCCACGTTGAGTTTCCGTGAGATCGGGTCGTAGACCGCGTAGACGCCGGTCGCGCCGATCACCACCGGCCCGTGCTCGGACGCCTCCGCCTCGTCGGCCAGGCGCAGGACGAGATCGTCGACATGGGCGAGGAGCTCGTCGGGGGGCAGATCCATGTCGGCCAGTGTCTGTACCGCCGCACGCAGCCGGCCCATGCTGGCCGCGGCGTGGATGCCATGGCCCACCACGTCCCCCACGACGAGGGCGATGCGGGCGCCGGAGAGCGGGATGACGTCGAACCAGTCGCCGCCCACGCCGGCCTCGGCGTCGGCAGGCAGATAGCGGTAGGCGACCTCGACGGCGCAGTGATCGGGCAGGACCGGGGGCAGCAGACTGGTCTGGAGGGCGAGGGCCGCGTTGTGTTCCCGGACGAACCGCCGGGCGTTGTCCACGCACACCGCGGCCCGCGCCACCAGCTCCTCCACGAGCAGCAGGTCGTCCTCGTCGAACGGGCTCGGGTTCTCCCAGCGCAGCAGCGTGACCACTCCCATGGTCACGCCCCGCGCCCGGAGCGGCACCACGAGGTGGGTGTGCACACCGAGACTGACGACCTTGGCCCGGCGCTGCGGGTCGTCGGCCAGCCACCACGTCGTCGGGTCCAGCACCGGATCGAGGATCGGCCGGCTCGTGGTGAGACAACGTCGTTGCGGGGACTGCGGCGGGTACCCGGTGGGCTCCCCGATGGGAATGATCGCCTCCGGCGCCTCCTCGTGGATCGACACGTGCACCGCCCGCTGGAGCGTGCCGCCGGTGACCGGCCCCGGGCTGAGGTCCCTGGCCGCGAGGACGCCCTGGAAGAGGTCGATCGCCACGAAGTCGGCGAGCTGCGGCACGAGGACCTCGGCCAGTTCCTGCACCGTGCGGTCGAGGTCCAGGGTGGTGCCGATGCGCTGGGCCGCCTCGTTGACCAGGGCGAGCCGCTCGCGTGCGCGGTCCTCGGCAGTGAAGTCGACGGCGGTGTGACACACCCCGAGCGTCTTGCCGTCGGCGTCCCGCAGCGGGAACGACGAGCGGAGCCTGAGCCGGCCGTGCGAGTTCCGGCGTGACATGCCGTGCCGGGGCGCCACGTGCTCCACCGCCGGCGTGACCCGGCCCGATGTCAGCGCCTGGCGCGCTTGCCAGTCCACGGCCGAGGGCACCTGTTCCAGACCGGCGGGCGCGGCCGTGCGCGAAGCCGTGAGGTCGGCCGGCAGGCCTTCCATGGCGGCCAGCGCATGGTTCACCCATTGGCAGCGCAGCTCACTGTCGAGGACGGCGATGCCGATCGGTGACTCCTCCAGGAGACCGCGCACCACGGCCTGATCGAGCTCCCACCGGCGCGAGTCGGTGACCTCACAGGCCACGGCGAGCCAGACGGAATCCTGCTCCGCATCCAGCGGACACACCCGCAGGGCCAGCTCGACCGGGTGGCCCGCCCGGTGACGCGCGGTGATCAGCCCCTCCCAGCCCTCCCCGACCTGCTGCGCCGCGGCGAGCAAGGAGGCCGGTGAGGGGTCGCTGGCGAGGAGGGACGCCGCGGGCCGCCCCAGCACGCTGGGCCCCGGATACCCGAGGAGGTCTTCCGCCCTGCGGCTCCAGTAACGGATCAGGCCGTGTACGTCCACGAGGGCGACGGCGGCAGACGTGATGCCGAACGGGTCGCCCCCGGGCTTGCCGGCCAGATCCCTGAGATCCATCGTGTCGGACGCATCCGCAAAGGGGTTGCTGAGACTACGGTCTCACATGGACCCGGGTGTGTCTTCGGGCGGACCGCCGCGGCATATGCACAGGCCGCATACGATCACGCAGCCGCGCCCCGCCGCAGCAGGTCTCCGTGAGGGTGCCGGTGGACCTGCCCTGGCAGGGCCGGAGGTGGGCTTGCGCCCTGTCCTGCGCCGTGCCGGGGCGGCTCCGCGCGCGTTACTGTCGCGGGCGCTCGAAGGTCAGCAGCAGTCCTTCCACGGCTCCGGGCCCTATGCGGCCCTTGACGTCGGCGGAGGTGATGGCCTTCAGGCCCCAGCCGTCCTCGGCGTGCTTGTTCAGGACCTTCTCCAGTTTGTCGCTGTCCAACGCGTCGCCGATCAGCGACTCCCGGAAGGTGACGACCTTGTACTCGTACGCGTAGCCACTGCTCATGGTGCGGACTCCTCCTGACTGCCGGGGCGGGTGGTGGCGCGAAGGCCGGGGCAAGCTAATCATCATCGGGCCTCGCGACAAAGGACGTAGCGTGGTCGGCGGCAGAAGCGGAGGCCCGTGACGGACCGCTCGGCGGCGACCCCTTGGCGGCGTGATGTGCTGGAGTGCGACGGCGGACCTCGTGGCAGGCAGCGGTGTCGCGGCGGCCGGGGTGGCTTGTGTGGCGCTCGTGCGCAGGGGCCGGGAACTCCCGCTTGCCGCACTGCCGTTGCTGCTGGGGGCCCACCAGATCGTCGAGTCGGTGGTGTGGCACTCGGGCGGGGGCGGCGGACCCGCGACCGTCGCGTGGGCCGTCATCGCCCTGCCGCTGCTGGCGGTGTGGGTTCCGGCGGGAGTGATGTGCGTGGCCCCGCCCCACGCCCGGTTCCGGCTGGTCTTCCCGCTCGCCGCAGGAGCGGTGACTGCCGCGTCGCTCGCGCACGGCCTCGCCACCGCACCGGTGACGGCCGAGATCCGCGGCCACACCGTCGGGTACGTCCTGCATGTCTCCCCCGTACCGCAGCTCGTCATGGGCTACTTGCTGGCCACGGTGGGCTCTCTGCTGCTGTCCGGCGACCGGCGGCTCCTTGTGCTGGGCCTGCTGGTCGCCGTCGGCGCGACGGCCTGCTGGGCGCTCTGGCGGCTTGAGTTCGTATCCACCTGGTGCGCTGTCGCCGCGCTGTGCTCGGTGGTGCTGTTCGGCTGGATGCGCGCACGCCGGACGACCGCATAGCGCATGTGCACCGTTGCGTAGCCGTGCCGGCGGCGCTCGGCGCGGATGGTGATCGGCCCGTTCGGGTTCTCCTCCGTACGTCTCTTTCTGTGTACGCCGCGAGTCGTAACAAGACCGGCCCGTAGAGGGATTCGCGCGCCTGCGTCGACACGAAATGGTCGTTCCGTCCTGGAAGTTGACCGAAAGGAACGGCCATCGTGCGGATCGGACGCATGGCGCCCTTGCTCGCCGTGGGGGTCACGGCAACGCTGGTCCCCGCCCTCGCCCCGGCGCAGGCATCAGCGGCGGAACCGCTGAAGAGATTCGCCGGCCAGAAGCCCGCCTGGCACAGATGCGACGCGTCGCGGCCCGCCGCGTTCCAGTGCGCGACGATCGACGTCCCGCTCGACTACAGCCGGCCCGACGCCAAGACCATCAAGCTGGCCATCTCCCGCATCAAGACCAGTGCCCCCGCCAAGCGGCACGGCGTGATCCTCTTCAACCCCGGCGGACCGGGCGGCGAAGGCCTGGACATGCCGGTCATGATGAAGGACGCGATGCCCGAGAACATACGCGAGCAGTACGACCTCATCGGGTTCGACCCGCGCGGCGTGGGGCAGAGCAGCCCGCTCAGCTGCGGACTCACCGCCAGGGAGCAGAACTTCGAACACCCCTACAGGCCGGAGACGTTCAGCCATGACGTCAAGTGGGCCCGGACCGTCGCCGACAAGTGCCGCGCCAGGAACGGCGACAGGCTCCCCCACTTCACCACCCGCAACACCGCCCGCGACATGGACGTCATCCGCGCCGTTCTGGGCGAGCGGAAGATCTCCTACCTGGGCTACTCCTACGGCACGTACCTCGGCGCCGTCTTCGCGCAGATGTTCCCCCAGCGGACCGATCGCATCGTGCTGGACAGCGCGGTCGACCCCGAACGGGTCTGGCGCGGCATGATCCAGGTCTGGGCGGAGGGCTCCGAGCCGGCGTTCGTCCGCTGGACGAAGTGGACCGCGCAGCGCGACCGCACCTACCGACTCGGCAACACCCCTGCCAAGGTGAGGAAGACGTTCTGGGACCTGATCGCCCGAGCCGACCGCACCCCCATCGACGACGGTACCGAAAAGCTCACCGGGGACGACATCCGTGCCGCCCTGCGCGCCGAGTTCTTCAGGCCCAAGGCGGCGGCCGAGGCAGTCGTCAGCCTCGAGAAGGCCGCCGACGGCCATGCGTCCTCCGGCCGCTCCCTCATGCCGGACGACCAGCAGGGACCGCGCCGAGCGGGATCTCCCGCCGCACAAGCGCCGGACGACAACGGCTCCGCCGTCTTCTGGACCGTGGTCTGTGGCGACACCGCGGCCTGGCCACGCGACCCCGAGCAGTACCGGCGTGACGCGATCCGGGACAAGGCCAAGTACCCCCTCTACGGGGACTTCGGCTCCAACATCACACCCTGCGCGTTCTGGGACAAGCCGGCCGAGCCCGTCACCGCGGTGGACAACAACGTCGGCGTGCTCACCGTCCAGAACCAGTGGGACTCCCAGACGCCCCTGGTCAGCGGCCTCGGCATGCACCACACCCTGAAGGGCTCGCGCATGGTGTACGTCAAGGGCGGCGAGGGTCACGGCATCTACTCCGCAGACCCGCGCTCCTGCGCCGACCGCACCATCAACGCCTACCTGGGCAACGGAAAGCTTCCGGCACACGACGTCACCTGCAAGCCGTCCGGCCGCCGGACCTCCGGCGCGAACCCGAGCATCACCCCGACCCCGCAGCACACACCGCAACCGCCGCGCTTCTGACCCGGTTCCTTGAGCCGGCCCGGTGACCGGCCTTGCACGGTCTGCGAAAAACAGGCCGAAGAGGCCGGTCCCCGGCGTGTCGGCTAGAACAGGAGGACCGTCGCCGGCGCCCGAGAGAGCCCGGGCCCGCGCGGGCCGTTGGAGGACGGCCACGGCGTCCTTGATGCGCCCGAGTTCCATGAGGTGTACGGCCAGGACTCTTCGGTTGGCCGGTACAGCCGGGGCCGGGAGCGCGACGGCCTCCTCCAGACGGCCGGCGCCGGCGAGGAGTTCCGGGAGATTCGGGGCCCCGTACCAGCTGCCCGCCGCCGGCGGACGGGCCTCCCGCTCACCCGGCTCGGGCGCCCAACTGCCCTCGACATAGCGGCCGACGCGCCTGATACCGGCGAAGGAGTCCTCGTCCCAGCAGCCCGAGGCGCCGACGAGACCCTGCAGCGTGGCGCATGCGGCGAATCCGCTCCACGTGCGGGGACCCGGCGTACGGCCGTGTCGATCTCGTTCATGCATCCGGTCATGACGGACGGCACTGACAACGGCTCGCGCCGGCCTGCGCCCCACTGCCTACGACCCGTTCGCCTCCGCCGCCGGGTCCCGTTCGTACGCCACCACCCGGACCGCTGTCACCGGTGCGAGAGAGCACTCATCCGTACGAGTTGGGCGTGGCGCAGCCAGTCGCGGAAGCCGGCCACCGCGGTCGTCGCCCGGTCGCGGTGGCGTCCAGTTCGGGCCTGAGTCGATCCGGTCCGGCGGCCACGGACGTGGCGAACCAGCTCGCCCCGCCGACGTCCTGGCCGGTCCAGGCGGCGAGCCGGCCGATGACCGCCCGGAACTGGCGTGGCGCGCACTGCGGTCCGGGGGCGGTGCCCTCGGTCAGGGGACCCGGAAGCCGTCCAGCGCGCGATTCGTGGCCGGGCCGTCCTCATGTACCGGGTTCTCCTCGGGCTCTCGGGCAGCACCCTGACCGGCCATGGGCGAGCCCGAAAGCTCGGCGAGAGGGTGTCATCCCGTGGTCACGGCGGCCCGTTCCGTGCCGTCCTCCGCCGCCGGCGCGCTCTCCTCCACCGTACGTCCGCGCAGTGCCGTCACCACCAGCAGGGCCGAGAACAGGGCGGCCGAGCCGCAGACCACGAAGCCGATGCCGTAACCGTGGCCGAGGGCGTCCAGTGCGTATGTGCGGGCGGCGCCCGGTGGGGAGGTGGCGGGGACGGAGTTGAGGGCGAGGGGGCCGCCCTCCTGCAGCACCTCGTGCGCCGCGGCCTTCGACTCGGTGTTCAGGGACGACGATGTGGCCAGCGAGGAGGTCACCCGGGAAGCCGCCTGGCTCAGCGCGACCGCGCCGATGACCGCGGGACCGAGGGTGAAGCCGAAGTCGCGCAGCAGGTTGGTCGCCGCGCTCGCCATGCCGGCCAGCGGCAGCGGCACCGTGTTGACGGCGGTCGCGGTGATGGACGACACCGTGAAGGCGAAGCCGATGCCGACCAGTCCGAGCGGCAGGATCAGCGAGGCCAGGTTCCGGTCGTCGACGTCGAGCCCGGCGGCAAGGAAGTCGCCCGCGGCGATCAGCGCCAGCCCGGTGGTGAGCAGCGCCCGGGCGGGCAGTCGGTGCAGCAGCCGGGAGGTCAGCGGGGTGAGGACCGGGGTGATTCCGTTGAGCAGCAGGAACGCGAAGGCGGTGCGCATCGGGCTCTGGTGCTGGATGGGGCCGAGCCGGATGCTCGCCGCGTACGCCGTGCCGAGGAAGCTGAACATGCCCACGACCGCGACGACCGACGCGATCGCGAAGGAACGGTTGCGGAACAGGTCCAGGCGCAGAAGTGGGGAGCGGGCCCTGCTCTCGGCGGCCACGAACAGGCCCACGAACACCGCGGCGATCACGAACGCCACGACCACCGGAGTCGACCCCCAGCCGTCCGTCGGCCCCTGGATGACGGCGTACAGCAGGGCGAACAGACCGACGCCGATGGTGATCTGGCCGCCGACGTCGAGTGAACGGCCTTCCGGTGACCGGGAGTTGGTGGCGAGCCACAGACCTACCAGCGCGCTCGCCGCGGCCAGCACGGCCACCACCACGAACGCCGAGCGCCACGAGCCGTAGGTGCCGGTGATCCCGCCGAGCAGCGGGGCGAGGAAGCCGCCCGCGGACAGGCTGGAGGCCCATACGGCGATGGCGCGGGCGCGCTGCGGGCCGGTGTGTGTGCCGGCCGCGATCATGGCGAGCGAGGTGGGGAAGAGCGCGGCGGCGCCGAGACCGGCCAGCGCCTGCCCCACCCACAGCTGATGGATTCCGGCGGCGCTCGCGGCGACGACCTCGCCCGCGCACAGCAGCGCGGCGCCGCCGACGAGGAGCTGTTTGCGGCCGAAGAGGTCGCCGAGAACGCCGAAGGAGAGTTCGAGCACGGCGACGGGCAGCAGGAACGCGTCGGAGATCCAGGTGAGTTGGGAGCCGACGGGGTGGAGGTGTTCCTGGAACAGGCCGTTGAGGGTGGCCGGTATGGCGAGGCCGACCTGGGCGAGGCAGACGGCGAGACAGCCGGCGACGAGTGTGCCGAGGGGGAGGGATGTGCGCGGGGTGGCGGATGTGTCGGACATGAGCGGGTCCCGATCTCAAGGGTGGGTGGGGTGCGCCGGGCGGTCGCGGCCGACCGTCAGGTGTGCCGGGTGGTAGGGGACGTACGCCGCCCCGTCCAGACCGAGCGCGGTGGCGGACCGCTGGAGCGCCGCCGGGGTCGCGGCGTCGTCCCAGTGGCCGGACGAGACGCGGTGTTCGAGCGCGTGCAGGGCGGACACGGTCTCGGCGGTGGTGAACGCGCAGTGGCCCTGCCGCTCGACGTAGGCCTGCCGCAGCAGCGCTCCGTCCCCGGCCGTGCGCACCCGGTCGCCGAACTGCCGCTCCTGTTCGACCGGGACCAGGTTGTCGGCGATCGTGTGCACGTCCAGCAGCGGTACGCCGAGGCCCTGACCGGCGGAGGAGGTGCGCTGCGCGGTACGGACCGCGGCGGGGTCGGCGGTGATCGCGGCGCCCCGGGTCAGGAATGTCAGGTCGGCGCCCAGGTCGAGTCCGGCCGCCCGGTACAGGGCGCGGACCTGCGGTGCGTGGACGGAATCGGCGAGCAGCCGGGCGTAATCGACGCCCAGGTTCCAGGAGTTGTTGCCGCCGGCGGACTGCTCGACGGAGTACCGGCCGCCCTCGACGAACGACAGGATGCCCTGTGCGAACCACGCGTACTGCTGCTCCTCCTGGCCCGCCCAGTCCGTCGGTGCCGGCTGGTCCTGTCCGGGCGCCCAGGCGGGCAGGTTGAGGAAGGCCGCGGCCAGTGCGATCCGGGCGCGGCCCTGCGGAGTGGTCTGTGCGGCGGTGACGGCGTCGGTGAGCTTCTTGGCGGTGGCGGCAGCTGTGTCGGCGGAGCCGAAGCGGACCAGGTCGACGTCCTGCCCGGGCAGGAGCAGCCGGGCGATGGTGTACTCGGCGTCGAGCTGGTAGTTGTCCAGGTCGGTGCCGCCCGCGACCAGGCCGCACAGGCCGAGCGCGCCGTCGACGCGGCCGGCGCCGTCGCGGGCGATCTGCGCGTTGACGAGCCCGCCCATGGACTGGCCGACGGCGAGGGTGCGCCGCGGGGTGCCGATCTTGCCGGTGACGGCGTCGAGCATGGCGAACTGGTCGCGTTCGGCGCTGTTCAGGGCCCACATCGAGCCATGGGGGTCGTACGACGACCCGGCCATCGCATAGCCCTCGGCGAGCAATTGGGTGCGTACGGCGTCGGAGGGCGCGTCATTGGCGACGGTGGGGCCGAAGCCGTGGCTGAACAGCAGCAGGGTGCCGTTCCAGTGGGCGGGGACGTCCGCGATCCAGGTCGCGCCGTCGGAGAGGGTGCCGGTGAGGCGGCCGGTGGTCGGTGTGTCCGCCCGGGCGGCGGGCGCGGGGACGGCCGTGAGGGTCGCGGACGCCAGCGTGGCCAGGACGGCCAGGGCGATGCGCAGACGGGTGCGGGGAGTTCGGGGGCGGGTGCTGGCAGGCATGGAGGTGGCTCCTTGTGGGCGGCTGCGGAGCGGAGACCCTGGGAGATCGGCAGATGCTCAGTGCACTGAACGAAGGTGTGGAGGAATGTAGGGCTGATTTCTTGCGGCGGTCAAGACATTGCACAACATCGGTGGCGGAGAGCGCGCGAGGTGGGGCAGGTGCGTACGGCGCTACGCCGCCGGAATCGTCTCGATCAGCCGGCGCGCCGCGTCCCGGGCGGGCGCTTCCAGCAGGGAGTGGACCGCGCGGAACGTCTTCTCCGCCGCCGCGGCCGGCCAGTCCGCCGGCAGATGCCGTACGGGCAACCGGGGGTCGCCGCGGATCACTTGGAGCCACTCGGCGGTCAGCCGGAGGCGCAGCGCGAGCGCGTCCTCGGCGGTCAGGTCCGCGCCACCCGACGCGTACGGCCGCCAGGACTCCTCGAACCGCCGGTAGTGTGCGGCCAGTTCGCCCAGGTCCCAGGTGTCGTCGATCATCTCGGCGATGTCCATGCCGGCGTCCGCATGTGCCCGGAAGACCTTCACATGCGCTTCCAGGCCCAACTCGGCGACGATCCCGGAGACGTCGACCTCGCCGGGTGCGATCCACAGCCCGCTGAACAGCGCGCCGAAGCCCGCCCAGGTCAACTGGGAGCGCAGATCGTGCCGTTGACGCTGCCATGATTCCGGGAGCGAGAAGCCGAGGAGGGTCCAGGTGCCGTCCCAGTCCCGGTTGACCGCGCCGGTCTTCCAGATGCGCCGCTCGCCGTCGCGCAGGATCGCCTCCGAGCGGCCGGTGAGTCCGACATAGGTCCGCCGGCCCTCGCGCCGGCGGGTCAGCAGACCGCGGCCGACCATGCGGGTGAGGGTGGACCGGGTGGCCTGCTCTCCGACGCCGGCGCGCCGGAACACCTCGATGACGCTCCCCGTGTACACGCACACCCCGCGGCCCAGCACCTCGTCACCGAGGAAGCTGAGCAGGAGGGACTGAGGGCGGGGGACGGGACCGGTCACGCGGACACCTTACGAGCCCGCGTTCCTCATGACACATGCGGCGATCGGCCGGCGGTCATGGCCGGACGCACGACGGCCGGAGCGTCAGGCGAGCCTGTTCTCCGCGACACGCAGCAGGAGGACGTGCAGCGTCTCCCGTTCGGCGGGCGCGAGCGGGGCGAGCAGTTCGTCGGTCACCCGCTGACCCGCATGGTCCGTGTCCCGGAGGAACGCGCGGCCCTCCTCGGTGAGGGCGACGATTCGGCTCCGGCGGTCCTCCGGGGCGGGGCGGCGCTCGGCGAAGCCCAGCTTCTCCAGGTCGTCGACCAGGCCGACGATCGCGCTCGGGTCGTAGCCGAGCCGGGCGCTCAGCTCACGCTGCAGCGCGCCCTCGCAGGTGGCGAGGAGGCGCAGCACGGCGTAGTGCCGCAGCCGTAGCCCCGACTCCTGCAGGAACGTGTTGAACAACTGACCGGAGCGCAGGCCCAGGCGGTACAGCAGGTAGCCCGTGTCCGCGTGCAGCGCCCGCATCCACGGCTCGTCGGCGTCGATGGGGGACGGGTTGTCGATGTGCTGGCGGGCGATGGCGGGCTCCCTGGTCTCGGTCCCGGGATCGCCGAGTTTCGGCGCCCCGGGCGGTGGTTTCGCGTGCGGATTCCAGCATGACGCACTGGAAGGTCACCAACAACTATTGACGACAACAATTATTGCTCTTAGCTTCGATCTCGAGGGCGAGCCTCCGTGCCCGATCTGCGCAGGCACCACCGCGCCCGACCGGCGCGGGCCACCCGCCCCACGAACACACCCCATGCGAAGGGACCGCTCGTGCCCACCATCGATCTGACCGGCCAGTCCGCCGTCGTCACCGGAAGCGGCCGGGGCCTCGGCCTCGCCTATGCGCACGCCCTGGCCGCCCGCGGCGCGTCCGTGGTCGTCAACGACATCGACGAAGCCGTGGCCGAGCAGGCCGTCGAGTCCATCACCGAGGCCGGCGGCACCGCCGTCGCCGAGGTGGTCCCGGTCGGCACGACCGAGGCCGCCGACCGGCTGGTGAACCGCGCCGTCGAGGAGTTCGGCCGGCTCGACATCCTGGTCACCAACGCGGGCATCCTGCGCGACAAGGTGCTGTGGAAGATGACCGACGACGACTTCGACGCGGTGGTCACCACCCATCTCAGGGGGACCTTCACCTGCGCCCGCGCTGCCGCCGTCCGCATGCGCGAGCAGGGTGAGGGCGGCACGCTCGTCCTCGTCGGCTCCCCGGCCGGGCAGCGCGGCAACTTCGGCCAGACCAACTACGCCGCCGCCAAGGCCGGAATCGCCGCGATGGCCCGCACCTGGTCCTTGGAACTGGCCCGCGCCAACATCACCGTCAACGCGATCGTGCCGGTCGCCGCGACCGCGATGACCGAGACCATCCCCGCCTTCGCCCCGTACATCGAGGCGATGAGGAACGGTGCACCGCTGCCGGCGTTCCTGCGCAAGGGGGAGGGCTTCGGCACCCCCGAGGACTGCGCGGCCCTCGTCCCCTTCCTGGCCTCCGGGGCAGCCCGTGGCATCACCGGTCAGTGCATCGGCGTCGGCGGCGACAAGGTGGCACTGTGGTCGCACCCACAGGAGATCCGGACCGCCTACGCCGACGGCGGCTGGACCCCCGACTCCCTGGCCGACGCCTGGCCCACCTCGGTCGGCGCCGAGCCGCAGTCCGTGGGCATCCCCGCCCCGAAGATCCCGGAGGCGTGATGGCATCCGCACCGAGGCCGGAAGAACTGGTCGCGATCGACGTCCACACCCACGCGGAGGTGTCCTCCAAGGGCCACTCCTCCCTGGACGACGACCTGCACGACGCCTCCTCCGCCTACTTCAAGGTCGAGGGCAAACGGAAGCCCACCTTGGAGGAGACCGCCGCGTACTACCGTGAGCGGCGGATGGCCGCCGTCATCTTCACGGTGGACGCCGAGTCCGCGACCGGCACCGAACCCGTCCCCAACGAGGAGGTCGCCGCAGCCGCGGCCGCGAACTCCGACGTGCTGATCCCGTTCGCCTCCATCGACCCCTTCCGCGGGAAGGCGGGCGTGCGGCAGGCCCGACGGCTCGTCGAGGAGTACGGGGTGCGGGGCTTCAAGTTCCACCCCAGCATCCAGGGCTTCTTCCCCGACGACCGCTCCGTGGCCTACGGCCTGTACGAGGTGATCGAGGAGACCGGCACCATCGCGCTCTTCCACACCGGCCAGACCGGCATCGGCGCCGGCGTGCCCGGCGGGGGCGGCATCCGCCTGAAGTACTCCAACCCGCTCCATGTGGACGACGTCGCCGCCGACTTCCCCCATCTGAAGATCATCCTGGCGCATCCGTCGTTCCCCTGGCAGGACGAGGCCCTGGCGGTGGCGACCCACAAGCCCGGTGTGCACATCGACCTCTCCGGCTGGTCGCCGAAGTACTTCCCGCCGCAGCTGGTGCAGTACGCCAACACGCTGCTGAAGGACAAGGTGCTGTTCGGCTCCGACTTCCCGGTGCTCACCCCGGACCGATGGCTCGCCGACTTCGCGAAGCTGTCCATCAAGGACGAGGTCAGGCCGAAGATCCTCAAGGAGAACGCGGCCCGGTTGCTCGGGCTGACGAAACCGTAAGGGGTGGCAGATGCGCAACGAGGGACTGGGGTCGTGGCCCGCACGCCGGGCCCGCAAGACCCCGCACCGCACGGCCCTGATCCACGACGAGCGGTCGACCGACTACCGCACCCTGTACACACGGGTCACCCGCCTCGCCCACGCCCTGCGCGCCCGTGGCGTCAGGCGCGGCGACCGCATCGCCCACCTCGGCCCCAACCACCCGGCCTACCTGGAGACCCTGTTCGCAGCCGGCACGCTCGGCGCGGTCTTCGCCCCCCTCAACACCCGCCTCGCCGGCCCCGAGATCGCCTACCAACTCGCCGACTCCGGCGCCAGGGTCCTCGTCCACGGCCCCGCACACGCCGGACTCGTCGCGGAACTCCCGGGCGAGACGGACGTACGGACCTGCATCGAGATCGGCGACGCATACGAACAGGTCCTGGCAGCCGCGTCGGACGAGCCGATCGACGAACCGGTCACACCCGACGACACCTGCATCATCATGTACACCTCGGGGACGACCGGCCGCCCCAAGGGCGCGATGCTCACCCACGGCAACCTCACCTGGAACGCCGTCAACGTCCTGGTCGACCACGACCTGATCGCCGACGAACGCGCCCTGGTCTCCGCACCGCTGTTCCACACCGCGGGCCTCAACATGCTGACGCTGCCGGTGCTGCTCAAGGGCGGCACCTGCGTCCTGGTCGAGACCTTCGACCCGGAGACCACCCTCCACCTGATCGAACGGCACCGGATCACCTTCATGTTCGGGGTGCCGACGATGTTCGACCACGTCGCCCGGCACCCCCGCTGGGCGGACGCCGACCTGTCGTCCCTCCGCATGCTGACCTGCGGCGGATCACCGGTGCCGACCCCGCTCATCGCCGCCTACCAGCAGCGCGGGCTCACCTTCCTCCAGGGCTACGGCATGACGGAGGCCGCGCCCGGCACCCTCTTCCTGGACGCGGAGCACGCGGTCGAGAAGGCGGGCTCGGCGGGCGTACCGCACTTCTTCAGCGACGTACGGGTCGTACGACCCGACCTCACCCCGGTCGGCGTCGGCGAGACCGGCGAGGTCGTGGTGCGCGGACCACATGTCATGCCCGGCTACTGGGGACTGCCGGAGGAGACCGAGGCCGCCTTCGCGGACGGCTGGTTCCGCAGCGGGGACGCGGCCCGGGTCGACGAAGACGGTTACGTGCACATCGTCGACCGGATCAAGGACATGATCATCTCCGGCGGAGAGAACGTATACCCCGCCGAGGTCGAGGACCTCCTGCTCGCCCACCCCGGCATCGCCGAGTGCGCGGTGATCGGGGTCCCCGACGACAAGTGGGGCGAGGTGCCCCGCGCGGTCGTCGTCCCCGCCCCGGGAGCCGACCTCGACCCGGACGAGGTGCTGGCCTCACTGACCGGACGGCTCGCCAAGTACAAGATCCCCAAGTCGGTGGTGGTCACGGACGAACTCCCGCGCACCGCCTCCGGAAAGCTCCTCAAGTCCCGGGTGCGTCACCGCTACGGCACCCCAACACCCTGAGCAAGGAAGCCGACTCATGAGCATCACCGTCAACGGCCTGGACGAACTGAAGAAGCTCGCCGGCAGTGACCTCGGCACCAGCGAGTGGATCGAGGTCAGGCAGGAGCGCATCGACACCTTCGCCGACGCCACCGGCGACCACCAGTGGATCCACACCGACCCGGAGCGGGCGGCCCAGGGCCCCTTCGGCGCGCCGATCGCGCACGGCTACCTCACCTTGTCCCTCTTCATTCCCCTCTTCACCGAACTGCTGGATGTGCAGGGCGTGACCACGAAGGTCAACTACGGCCTGAACAAGGTGCGTTTCCCCGCGCCGGTGAAGGCCGGATCCCACATCCGGCTCGCCGCCCGCCTCAGCTCGGTCGACGACGTGCCCGGCGGCGTCCAGATCACCGTCGACGGCACGATCGAGGTGGAGGACGGCACCAAGCCCGCCGCGGTTCTCCAGAGCCTGTCCCGGTTCTACGCCTGACCTACGTCGCTCGGACCAGCGCGGCGGGGCTGGTGCGACGAGCCGTGCGAAAGCCGATGGACAGGGCGTGCACCGCCGCATAGCTCGACCGCGTCGGTGAACGAGCGGGTGAGCGGGGTGCGTTGGATGAGGGTCCGGGTGGATGCGGCGGACTTCCGCGAGCCGCGAGCGAATGACCCGACCTCTTCCGATCGAAGGAACCCCCGAAGTGGATCTTCCACGTAGCTTCACCGTCCGCGAGAGCAGCCACCGCATCCACAACCCCTTCAACGGCGAGAAGCTGGCCGTCCTCGGCCGGGCGCCCGGGCCGGCGCCCGGGGCACGCGTGCTCGATCTGGCCTGCGGTTCGGGCGAGATGCTGTGCACCTGGTCCCGCGACCACGAGATCACCGGGACCGGGGTGGACATCAGCACGGTGTTCACCGCCCGCGCTCGCGTCCGGGCCTTGGAACTGGGTGTCGCCGACCGGATCACGTTCATCCACGGCGACGCCTCAGGTCACGTCGCCGAGGACCCCGTCGACATCGCGGGCCGCGTCGGCACCACCTGGATCGGCGGCGGTGTCCCCGGCACGGTCCGCCGGCTGCAGAGCAGCCTCCGCCCGGGCGGGACGATCCTGATCGGTAAGCCGTTCTGGCGGCGCGAGCCCCCGAGCCAGGAGTCCGTCGAAGCCTGCCATGCCGGCAGTCGTGACGACTTCCTCCCGCTGGCCGGGCTGATCGAGCGGTTCGGCACGCTCGGCTACGACGTGGTCGAGATGGTGCTCGCGGACCAGGACAGCTGGGACCGCTACCGCGCCGCCCAGTGGCTCAACATCCGCCGCTGGCTCGACAGCAACCCCGACGAACTCGCCCCCGCATTCCGGGAGGAGCTCAGCACCGACCCCGTCCGCTACGCCCGCTACGAACGCGAATACCTGGGCTGGGGCGTCTTCGCGCTCATGCGCCGCTGACCGAGGCTGGGGGCGCATGGACACGCCACCCTCCGCCGGGTTGCAGCCGGGCACCCGGACAGCCGTCGTCGCGGCGCAGCAGTCGATCGCTGCCTCGGCGGACTCGTGTGGCGGACAGGGCACCCCGAACTCGACGGCAATGCGGAAAGGGCCGACCGGCGCTTGGGGCGCTCGGCGGGCCTTCAGGCGGCCGGTGGGGGCTCTTCGCCGAAAACCCAGGGTGCCAGCACGACCTGCCAGCCGTCCGGGTCCTCGAAGAGCGCCGCGCCGTGTTCCGGCCAGTACGGGTTCGCCGAAGGGACCGGGCCGTGGCCGTGCTCGGCGAGGCGTCGGACGGCGGCGGTCACGGCTTCGGGGCCACGGAGGTAGAGCACCAGCTGATTCTCCGGGTGCGGCTCGGGGATGCGCGGTGGGTCGCCGTGCTGCAGAAGCTCCATGTGCACCGGTGTGCCTGGCAGGCCGAAGACGACGCCGTCGTAACCCTGGTGGCCGCGCCATTGGGCGAGTACCGGCAAGCCGAGGACATCACGGTAGAAGACGAGAACGTCGTCGTACTTCGCGGTCGGCCGGGCGAACCGGACCGCTCCCACGTCTAGGTGGCTGGGCCAGGAGTGAGACATGAGTCGATCCTGACACGCTTCCGCCTCGGGCGAATCAGGCTGTGGGCCTACGACCGGAGACCTGTGCCGTGATGCGAGGCCGGATCGGCGTGGAGCGCGGAGCCCCCGTAGAGTTGCCTTGACACCAGTTGTCATGACAACAAGCGGTCCCTGCGCGACGAGACGACCCGGGCCTTCGCCGTGGACCTGTAGGCGCAGCCGCACACCTGGGTGGCCGACGCGGTGCGGCGCGGCATCGCATCCGGCGAGTTCACGCCGGTCGACGTGGACGACCTGAGCACGCTCATCCTGTCCCTGAGCGACGGCTACGGCATCCGGTTGATGCTCCGCGACCCGACGGTCACCCTGGACAAGGCCCTCACAGCCATCTGGCGCCAGGTCTCGGCCGCGCTGGGCCTGCCGGACGAGGTGCCGGCGGAGTGATGCCGAGGGCTTCCCTCGAAGTGGAAACATGACAGGAGGGGGCCGCCCAAGGCAGGCTCACCAGTTGGATTAGCGAAGCGTAGTGAACCTGTGGCAGAGTGCTACGCGCACGCCCGGCGCCCAGGCGACGTCGGGCACCCTCCTC
>NZ_JBFAWG010000068.1:0-31898 GCF_040680215.1 Streptomyces sp. NPDC052107 | reverse complement strand
TCCGACGGGGCGAAGACGCCCGCGCCTGCCGAGATCAAAGGGGGCGGCGGCGTCACTTGGTTGTCAGAAGGAAGTAGCCGCAGCCGGGCGCATCGCAGGCGCGGTCGCGATGCCAACATACAGGTGCCACCGGGCCGCACACCAGCGATTAACCCAGGCCCATGGGAGCACGCGTCCCGCCCGCCCGGGCAGCAAGGCAGGGTCCGGGTCGACAGTGTGTGCGCCGTCGTCGACGCCTCGGGGGGCGTGGGTGACGGTCCAAGCGTCGGGCCACCCCAACTCCGTGATCTCGATGCTGACCACGTTCATTGGGGTCCATCGGGAGTGGAGCGAGCAGATCAGGGAGTGGGTTCCCGCTCCACCGAAACCAACTATTACGACTTGGTCCGCGATTGAGGTTTGGGCGTGCTGGCCTGGCGGGTCGGCTGGTGGTTGATCAGTAGGCGGCCTGCCGGGCGGGCACGAGCTCGGTGCTCGGCTTGCGGCGGGTAGGTCGGCGAGCCGAACGGTCCGAAACCAATGAAGCGATCGCCTGGTGGGTCGCGGCATAGTCCTCGCGTGAGCCGGTGTAGCGCTGGAGCGGGCGCCACTGCCGCAATTCGGCGTTGGCGTGCTCGACGCAGATCCGCTCCGAGGACTGCCGTCGACGCATCTCCCGCCAGGCGTACTGCTCGCCGAGCGGCGCGTCGCCCTTCGGCTTCTTCGGCGGGGCGCTGATCTGGCCGGGGAACTCGTTGGCCAGCCCTCGGTAGCCCTCGTCGACCTCGGCCGTCACCTTCGGGTGGAGCCGGAACTGCTCGGCGATACCCTCGGTGCGCATCGCGGTCTGGTCGTGTATACGGCCCGGACGGTCCGCACCCGACCACAGCAGGCGGCCCTGGCCGTCGCTGATGGTGGTGGTCTTGATGGTGTTCTGCTTCTTCTTGCCGGAGACAAAAGCCCGCCGTCCGGGCCTGCCTGCCTTCGGGCGGCGAACTTGGGTCTCGGCACCATCGCTCCGCAACCGGATCCCCGCGGCCTCGGCGTAGGCGAACACGTCCGCCAGGGTCCGAAGTCGTACGCCGGAGTCGTCGGGGACTGCGAAGCCACGCACGGCCAGCAACGGGCGAATCTCCCCGATGGCGCGGGAGATCGTGGAGCGGGCGACGCCGTACAGCTCGGCGAGCGCGGCGTGCGGGAGCCCGGTGCGTAGGTGGACCAGGGTGACGAGCAGGCGGTCGGTGAAGACCAGGTCGTGCTTCGGGCCGGCACCGGCCTCCCGCTGCCGCTCGGCACCACGCCGCTCACGAAGCTCCGACTCGCACCGGGCGAGCCACAGATCGGCCAACTCTTCGATCAAGAAGCCGAGATGTGCACGCGAGACGCCGCAGAAGGCAGGATGGGTCAAGGCCGCACGGGCCCACTTCTTGGTCACACTCGAAGAACCCGTGCGGCCACTGCCCCGTCACGGCTGCCTGCCGATGATCAATGGTGTGGCTCTTCTGCGGGAACTGTCCGAGCTGGGAACTTCCCTGCAGAAGAGCAAACACGGCCGGCCAAGCACCGGACCGAGCATCAGGGCCTCAGCAGTCCGCCCACCCACCAGTCGTGCGGCTTGCCATCGTTGGCGATGCCGCGATTGCGTAGCGTCCCTTCGACGGCGAAGCCGAGTTTCTCGGCGACGGCACGCGAGCCGGTGTTCCCGGCCATGGCCCACCACTCGATGCGGTGGACGTCGAGGGTGTCCCAGCCCCAGTCGCACAGGGCCCGAGCGGCCTCCACCGAGTACCCGCGTCCGCGCTGTTCCTTGACCGCCCAGTAACCGAGCTCCCAGACGCCGCGGCTGACGAGGGTCAGGCAGTACGAGCCGACCAGGGCGCCGGTGTCCTTGCGGAACGCGCCGAGGGTGTAGTCCCTGTCCTCGGCCCACTGAGCGGGCAGCTTCTCGCCGACGAGCTTCTCCGCGTCCGCACGCCGGTACGGCACCGGCACCGGGGTGTAGAACTGGATGTCCTCGTCCTGGCAGGCTTCGTACACCGCATCCACGTCGGCAGGTGCGAAGGCCCGCAGCACCAGACGGTCGGTCTCAAGCGTCACTGGATCCATCGCGGCAGTATGACCACCACTAACAAGCGGCGACCATCGAATATCCCGACCGAGCACCGCCCATCACACCCCCGGGCTGGTCAACGGTCCTCGCACACCCCAGATCAGCTGCCCCCCGAGACGGAGCACTCCCACCATCAATCGCGGACCGAGCCGTGCTCCGCCTTGAGCAGCCGGGCGTTCGCCGCCCGCAGCCGAGCAAGCTCCGCAGCCGGACTCTGGCCGGCCCCGCCCACGCGGTGCTCCAACGTGTGCTGGGCGGTGTTCTTGCGGACCCATGTGCGTAACGCCTGCCCGGTGATCCCGAGCTCTGCGGCCACTACCGCGTACGTGCGCTTGCCACCGGCGGCTCGGTACAACGCGACGGCGTCCTTGCGAAACTCCTCCGAGTACGGAGACTGGCGTCCCACCTGGACATCCCTGTGGACCTTCAAGATCCATTGTCAGGGTGTCCACTCCAAAGGATCAGCCTCACCGCTCACGCTGACCCTGCCGGTGGACACCACGGCCTTCACCGACCGCGGGAGCTGCGTACGATCGTGCAGACGGCGCAGGACCGGATGAGTGACAGCCGACGCGGGGCCGCGATCGACGGGATGCCGGCGGTCGGCAAGACCACACTGGCCGTGCATGCCGCGCACACGCTTGCCGAGGACAGTCCGCCGTGCTGGCCGGCGGCTTGCAAGCCGCCGGCCTCGGTGCACGCCGGATGAAGATGCGGCGTCAGGTCGGCCGGCCGAGGTCTTCGGCAGGCGCAGCGTCAGGTGGCGACGGGGAGGAAGAGACGCGTAGGACGCTGTTCATCGTGGTGAATGACCTGGGTTGCGACGACGCCGTCGAGTTGCCCGACCTCACCCACTCGTTGGCCGGTGTTGGGGTTGATGTCGTGGGCTGGGAAGTCGCTGCTGGTGATCTGCACACGGATTCGATGCCCTGTGGCGAACTCCCAGCAGGCCGGCCCCAAGGAGATGTCGTACTCGTAGGGGACACCCGGTTCCACCAGGTTCGCGGTGTCCAGTCCGTCGCGGTAGCGGGCTCGAAGGATTCCTTGGCTGACGTTGACCGTGCTTCCGTCCTCCCCCACGTCGACGAGCCGTACCACCCAGTCGGTGTCGACCGCCGAGGTTGCGGCGTGAAGCTTCAGACGGACGTTTCCGATGACCCGTACGGGTTGCTCCAGTGGTGACGTGCTGTAAACCAAGACGTCGTTGCGGATCTCGACCGCGTGCTGGCAGGCGGGGCCCATTGGGGATACCGAGGCGTCGCAGCAGGAGCGGCCGCCTGCGCTGGGGGCGGGGTTGCCCGGGTCGTAGACGTAGACGTCGGGTGGCTCGTCGGCGGGTGGGTTCTTCGTGAGTTCGCCCGTGCCTGACAACGAGTTCGCGCTGCCGTCGGAGCGCAGGAACCACTCCTGAACAGTGGTCTGCGGCGGTGGCCATGAGTCGGTGTCGAGCCATGTGTTGGCTCCCATGACGAACAGCCGTACAGGTGGGCCCAGTTCCGTGGGACGGTCCTTGAGCCAGTGGTCGAACCACTGCAGTTGGAGTTCGTTGATGCGGTTGATCGCCTCGGCACCGAAGTCGGTGCCGCCGACGATCGGCGCCCACGGTTGGTGCACCCACGGTCCCATGACCAGACGGTGTCTGTCGGTCCCGTCACCGGCGCGCCGCGAGAGTTCGGCGTAGTTCTTCACGGTGCCGGGGGAGAACACGTCGTACCAGCCGCCGAAGTGCAGGCAGGGCACGGTGATGTCGTCGTAGCGGTGCTCTAGCGAGATCTCTTGCCAGTAGTCGTCTCGACGGTCGTGTTCGAGCCAGTCGAAGAAGAACTGCGCGACCTCGGTGTCCGCGAGCAGCGAAAACTCGGCGAGCGGCCGCTCGCGGTACAGCGCCGGGACGTCGCCGAGCCGGCGAGCGATCGCCGATGCGACGTCGGGCCGTCCGCGGCGCAGTGCGTCGGGGATGGCGAGTAGCTGTGCCGTCCAGGAGACGATGAACGCCAGGTTCAGCGCCCCGCCCTCGTAGGTCCAGTCCGCGTAGTAGTCACTGCTGGTGAAGCCGGGTGCGCAGCAGGTGAGCGCCGGCGGCCGCTGGGTTGCGGCGAGCAGTTGGGTGGCTCCGGCGTAGGAGAAGCCGTAGGTGCCGACCCGGCCGTTGCTGTTGGGTAGTTGCGCTGCCCATTGGACGGTGTCATAGCCGTCCTCGGCCTCGTACCGCAGCGGGGCAAAGTCACCGTCGGAGGCGTAGCGGCCGCGGGTGTCCTGCACGACGACGAGGTAGCCGTGCCTGGCGTACCACGAGGGGTGGCGGTAGACGATCGACTGTGCGATCGACTTGTCGTAGGGGATGCGCTGCAGAAGTACCGGGTGGTCGCCGGGTGTGTCCGGTGCGTAGACGTCGGCGCGCAGCACCGTGCCGTCGCGCATGGTCGCCTCGACGTCTCGTTCCAGGCGCACGCCGGGGAACATTCCCGGGCTGCCCGCGGCGGTCACTGGTGGCTCCTTGCCGTGAGTGAAACCGACTGCCCGGGTTCGATGACCTCCACGTCCGTCGTCGTCCCGCGCTGGGCCAGGTGCCGGATGAGTTCCTCGGGGGTGCCGGTGAGTTTCGGGAAGGTGCCGTAGTGGATGGGCACCGCCCGGGCGAGGCCGAGCAGCCCGACTGCGTGGGCGGCCTCGCGGGGGCCCATGTTGTAGTGCCCGTCGATCGGGAAGAGTCCGATCTCGGGGGCGTACAGGTCGCGGATCAGGGCCATGTCGCCGAATACGTTGGTGTCCCCGGAGATGTAGACCCGCCCCTGGCCGGATGGCGGCGAGGCGATGAACCCGACCGGGTCGCCGCCGTAGGCGTTCGGTGTTCCCTCGGTGACGGCGATCCCACATGAGTGGTCGGCCGAGACCATGGTGAGCTCGACGTCGCCGACCTCGATGGTGCCCCCCTTGTTCATCTCGATCACCTCGGACACGCCGGCCGAGGTGAAGTACGCAGCCAGTTCCGGGGTGCAGATGACCGGGGCGCCGGTCTCGGCGGCGAGGGGGATCACCGAGCCGATGTGATCGAAGTGCCCGTGCGTCACGGCGATCCCGTCGAGGGGCGCGATGTCCGCGAGGCCCTCGGGACGCTTGGGGTTGCCCTCCAGCCACGGGTCGAAGATGATCCGGGTACCGGCCTCAGTCGCCATCAGCACGGTGGCGTGGCCGAGCCACGTCAGGGTGCCGGGTGCTCCGACAGGGTCGCTCACGGCGTTCCTTTCGTTACGTAGGGTCCTGTGCTGCGAGGTCGTGTCCGTCATGCGGCGTTCCAGCCGCCGTCGACGACCAGCGCCGCGCCGGTCATGAACCTGGATGTGTCGTCGGCGAGGAACGCCGCGGCGTCGGCGATTTCCGCGGGGGTGGCCAGGTACCTGTCGCCGTCCAGGCGCAGCGGCGTCATCCGTTCCCACTCGGCCGCGATCTCCGGGCGGGCGCGGTGGAGTCGGTTGAACTCGGTCGCGGTGGCCCCAGGGCACAGGGCGTTGACCCTGATCCCGTCATGGCCCACCTCGACGGCCAGCGCCTGGGTCATCGAGGCCACAGCGCCCTTGGAGGTGGAGTAGGCGACGGCGTCGGTGGCGCCCACGAAGGCGAAGTTCGATGCCACGTTGACTATGACACCGCGCCCTTCCTGCCGGCGCATCTGGGCCACGGCTCGGCGCGCGCACAGGAACGAGCCGCGGACGTTGGTCCGCATCACGCGGTCGAAGTCCTCGACGGTCAGCTCGGCCAGCGATTTGAACACGGTGACGCCGGCGTTGTTGATCAGGATGTCGACGCTGCCGAAAGCGGAGACGGCGGCATCGAACAGCCGGTCCACATCTGCCGGCTCCCCGACGTCTCCCCGTACCAGGACCGCGTCCCCCAACTGCGCGGCAAGCCGGTCACCGGGCGTGCCGTCGTCACGGGAGGTCTCGGCGCTGTCGCCGAGTACGATCCGGGCGCCGTCGTCAGCCAGTCGGGTCGCGATCGCCCGACCGATGCCGGACAGCCCACCGGTGACGACTGCGACCTTTCCCTGCAAGCTCACGAGGCATCTCCTATCTCTATCGACGAGGTACGCGGCGACGCTGCCGCCGGGTTGGGGCGGCCCTCGCGGGCGGTGGCATCGGTGTCGCCGGGCCGGAGCTTCCCCGTGATGGTGGATATCGCCCAGTAGCTGATGCTGGAGACGACGAAGCACACCACGCCGCCGCCGAGCCAGGGAACGCCGTTGTGCACGAGTTCGTAGGCGATCGCACCGATCACCCACGCGACCAGTCCGATGATGTGGAACCCGCCGGTGCCCCAGTAGAGGCCCTTGGGCCGGTACAGCTCGGCGACGTCGTAGTGCCTCTTACGAACGACGTAATAGTCGGTCAGCACGATCGCGAAGAGCGGGATCAGCATGATGCCCTGGAACGACAGCCAGTTCAGCACGGAACCGAGCAGGTTGACCGTCACCGCTGCGACGATGACCACGGCACCGGTGCCGTAGTTGATCCGGCGGATCGGTACCTTGGGCACGACGTTGAGAAGCGACATCGACGCCGAGTACATGATCAGTGCGGCGGTCGCGATCGTGGCGAACATCGCGACGAAGAAGGCCACCACCCCGAAGACGGTGCCGTGATGCACCATGGCCAGCAGCGCATTGGGGTTGCCGAGCCCGACCGCCGCGATCTGCCCGACGAGGAGCATGAACAGCGCGACGGGCAGCGACAGGAACGCCGACCAGAACGAACTGCGTCGGCTCTTGCCGTACCTGGTGTAGTCGCTGACCATCGGGACCCAGGTCAGTGCCGAGATGAACATGGCGTCGAACGCCAGCATGAAGGTCAGGTGCCCCTTGCCGGCCGTGTGCCAGAGCTGGGTCAGATGCTGGCCGCTGAGCACCGCGTACAGGGCCATGGCGACGAGCACGACGACCACCGGGACGAGGAACCGTTCGAGAAGGCGCAGCAACCGGTGTCCGAGGCTGACCACGACAACAATGGACAGGCCGATGATGACGCTGTAGAGGGAGGTGTAACCCATGCCCCACTGAGCGCCGATGGTCCCCATCAGCTTGCCGGCCAGCTGCACATGCACGCTGTCCCAGCCGGTCAACTCGATGAAGGCGATCAAGGCGGGCAGCCACGACCCGTAGCGCCCGAAAGCCGGCCGGGTGCAGACCATCGTGCTCGCCCCGGTCTGCCAGCCGATCACCCCGACGGCGCCGAGAACCACGAAGCCGACGATCGATCCGATCACCGTGATCATAAACGCGTCGCCCAGCGTCAGGCCGGCGGTCACGGTCCCTCCGATGAGGAAGTAGGAGACCGGAACCTGCATGCCCAAAAAGACGAACAGCAACGCCCAGAATGAGTAGTCACGCTTGTTGTGCGGCACAGCATCGAGGCTGTCCGCGCCGGAGTGATCCGCGCCCTGGGCTGCGATCACCGATTCGTCGCTCATAACTCTCCTCGATTGCGATAGATCAGCCGTCGGCGCCGGCGACGGCGGCCCTCGACTCTTGAAGGACTGGCGATGTGACCGCTATCGCCAGAAACAAGAAGCCGGGAATTGCAAGGGGTACCGGCACTCTCCGTGCAGACGTCCGGCCGGCCTTTCCGGGCGAACCGGTAGCCGTAGCAATGGTTGCCATGTCACTCTTTCGCCGAATCGCGGGAAACGTCGGCCGAGGCGATCGCCTCCACCTCTACCCGGGCGCCGTAGGGAAGTGCACCTGCCGCGTAGCAGGTGCGGGCAGGGCGGGGCTCGGTGAAGAACTCGGCGTAGATGGTGTCGAATTCGATGCGATCAGCGAGGTCTGCCAGCAGCACCGTCGTCTTCACGACGTCGGCCGGTCCGCAACCGTGCTCCGCCAGGCGCAGCTCGAGATTCGCCAGCGCCTGCCGGGCCTCGGCTGCGATTCCACCAGGAACAATTTCGTTGTCGAGCACGCCTAGCTGTCCGGACACGAAAATCAAGCCTACTGCTGTGCGGCTCGCCGCGTAGGGGTGGTCAGCGTCGGAGAACCGCTTCGGTGCGACCGGCCTAGAATTCATGAATAGCCCCTAGGTCCCTTTTAGAGCAAAAAATAAACGCAACATTTCCACACATCGGCAAACGGCAACGGTGTGCTGGCACTGATGTGGTTGGTCATCGATCGCTGCGCAATGGGTGGGTGCGCCATGCAATCGCCCCCGGCTCACGACTGTGATGACCGGCGGCACCCGGGGAAGCAGCGCGACTTCGCACAGACCAGCCCAGGACGGCCAGACACACTGTCCAACGACCTGGAAGATCTGTCAAGGAAAGTCTGGGCCGCTCCTGCTACGCGTCCGCTTCGGTCCCACGAACCGCGTTGAGATCGGCGTACACGGTCGCCCGAGAGACATTGAGATGCGCGGCCACCTGCTGGGCAGCCCTCGGCAGATTGAAGACGCCCTTGGCGTCCAGCGCCCCGATGATGGCGAGCCGGCCCTTACGGGTGTCCCTCGGCAGCACTCGGCCGATGGACACCTCCTCCTTCGCGACCACGGTCTCGATGACCTCGCCGATGTCATCGGAGAAGACCGTCATAGCGGTGGCCTCCGGCTCGGGGGTACTACCGACCAGCGCGGCCAGGGAGGTGGCGGCCACCCGCAGCTCGGTGATGTCGAGATTCACACACAGGGCCCCGACCACCTGTCCCGAGCCGGTACGCAGCAGCATCGTCGAAGACTTCACCATACGGCCGTCAGCAGTGCGTGTGACGTACTGGATGATCTGTCGAGGAAAGTCTGGGCCGCTCCTGCTACGCGTCCGCTTCGGTCCCACGAACCGCGTTGAGATCGGCGTACACGGTCGCCCGAGAGACATTGAGATGCGCGGCCACCTGCTGGGCAGCCCTCGGCAGATTGAAGACGCCCTTGGCGTCCAGCGCCCCGATGATGGCGAGCCGGCCCTTACGGGTGTCCCTCGGCAGCACTCGGCCGATGGACACCTCCTCCTTCGCGACCACGGTCTCGATGACCTCGCCGATGTCATCGGAGAAGACCGTCATAGCGGTGGCCTCCGGCTCGGGGGTACTACCGACCAGCGCGGCCAGGGAGGTGGCGGCCACCCGCAGCTCGGTGATGTCGAGATTCACACACAGGGCCCCGACCACCTGTCCCGAGCCGGTACGCAGCAGCATCGTCGAAGACTTCACCATACGGCCGTCAGCAGTGCGTGTGACGTAGTTGAGCTGGTCCTCGGCCTCGTCACCCTGCGCCAGCAATCCGAGGCCGATCTCGCTCATCGCACCCCCGACATGGCGGGAAGTCACCGACCCGGCCACCGCGCGGACGCTGTTCTCCGGGTAGCGGTAGTCGTGCAGTACCACCTCGCAGTGCGGACCGAACGTCGCCGCGAGACCGTCCACCAGCGGTTCGACAGCCTGCAGCACGCTTTCCGCCTCATCGGACCCACGCTTCCCGGTCCGATCGACGCGCCCTGCTGCAGGCATTCCGATGCCCCTCTTCCACGTATGACACCGCACCGAACCCGGCTACGGACAACCCCCGCCCCGTTCGAACGGGCCCCAACATGCAGTCTCTCACGGTGTCAGTGATCCGCAGCACTGACCTCCCCATACTCGGGGCGTGACAATCGGGGCGCGGCCGTCCGGCCGACGTCGCGCCGCGCTCCAGGCCCAGGTGTCAGTGGGACGCGGAGCGGCTCCCCGTCTCGTCGATCGACGCGATCTTCTACGAGCTGGAAGCCAGCCGCCACGTACCCTTCCCAGGTCCTTGACGACTGCGGATACGCGCCCCGAATGATCCGAAGCACCCGCCTCGTCGACCTGGTGAACACCATGGACCCCAAACTCGTCGCTGCCGCCTTCGGCATGAATCCTGAAGGTGTCATGATCTACCTTGCCGGCCGCGCCGACTCCGGACGCCTTCCGGATGGATGACTCAGTCGCCCGATACTCCCCAAAACGCAATCTCGCGCGGGACGCCGTCCGCGTAGAGGACCATGCAGTGGCCGCTCCACTTCGGGGTCTCCTCCAAGTTGTCCAGGGCCTCGAAATCCATGCCGCCGAAGTCCGCAAGGCTTGGTTGATCGGAGCCGAAGCCAGCGCGGATTGCCGTCACACTCAACGGCCGGACGGTACCGAAATCGTGCTCGTCCTCAGCGGCGATCACCCGGTCAACGTCTAGCACCGAATGGGTCCCGCAGGTGCCCATGAACTCCCAGTAGACCTCGTTCTCCAACAGATCATCCGGCGAGGCCGGCGCAGGCAGCCCCCACTCCGTGGGGCCGTAGTACTCGCCAGACGCCAGCACCTGGGCTCGCACAGTTTGCAGCGCGGCCCCGAAGTCGCTCTGATACGGCGTGACGTACCTCCAGCCCGATGCACCCACGTGTTGCCCCTCTCGCGCTGCCCCAAACCGGCGCCGCAATGCTAACGGGGAGCGCTGACACCACGATGCCGGCCCTTAAACCCGACGCCTCTCGGCGCTGCCTCGCACAGGTTCGCCGGAACATGTGCGCTTTGCCGAACGATTCGTTCGAGGCGATCGCGACGCTGTTCTTCTCCTCGCGTTCGGTCCAGGGCCCCGGCGTTCGGTCCGGATGCCGGGTTCGTGGTGATCATGTGAGTCCGTAGAGGTTGAGGACACGGTGCCGGTCGGCGTGAACACGCCTGGCGGAGGCGATGTTGACGTAGCCGGCAAGGGTGAGCGCGCCGCGGATCAGGTCCCGCAAGGCGGCAAGGACAGCGGGGGTGTTGCGGGTGCGGATCTGGGAGAGATCTTCTCCGAACACAACATCACGGACCCAGTGGACGGTGTTCTCCACGGTCCAGTGCCCGCGTGCCCAGGAGGCGATCTCGGCCGCGGTGGCCTGCTCGACGGGCAGGTCGGTGATCGCGTACACGGTCTCGGTGCGCCACCGTTTCATGCCGGCCGTGCGGCGTTTGCGCTGGATGCGCAGGACCTGGCGGGCATGCGGGAAGAGCAGGTTGTTGACGGTGACGACCTGGACGTGGCGCTGTTCACGGCGGCCGTGGCCGGCGCTGTCGTCACCGTGGATGACGGGGATGGCCTTCCAGGGCAGATTCTGCAGCTGCTGGGCGAGCTTCTTCCGGTTGGCCTTGATGGTGAACAGGTAGTGGGCGCTGCGCTGTTCGACGAGGTAGGTGGCATGGGCGCGCTGGGCGTGCAGGGCGTCCACGGTGATCACGTCGTCCTTGAGATCGGCATCGTCGATCTGGTCCAGCAGGGGCTGGAACTCGGGGATTTCGTTGGTCTTCGCGCCGATCTCACGGGAGGCCAGGGTGCTGCCGTCGCCGTGCCGGACGGCGGACAACACGAAGACGCGGCTGCCGTCCGGTCGCCGGGCGCCACGCAGGCACTTGCCGTCCACCGCCACCGCCCGTCGCCGGGCTGCGGGCGCTTGGGCGGCCTGCTCGGCTTGGCGGTGAGCACGGCGTTGTTCCCGCTCGATCAGTCCATCGGGCGTGCGCCTGGTGGGTGCTTGTCGTGCGGCGTTTTCCAACAACGGGCGCAGGTAGGCGAAGCCGGCCGCGCTGACCTGGGCCGGATCGAGCAGGCCCAGCACGCGGCGGAACGTCTTCTCGCTCGGGACGCGGAAACCACCGAGCAGCAGGTCGTAGGGCAAGCCGAAGCCGGCCAGTCCCGGGGCAGTGGCGTGCTGGCACCACTCCGCCACGGCCGTGAGCGAGTCGTTCCCGGCCGGTGTCATCGCGCAGATCGACAAGGCCGGCAAGGACGGCAGCGTGAACCGCCTGCCCTGCCGTGCGCGGGGATCAGGAACCCGCGCCAACTCGGCGACCAGGTCCCGCACTTCATCCGAGCTTCGGGGCGGGGTCGGGACACGGGACGGAACAGCGATGGGGGATGATGGTGGAACGAACACGGCAACCTTGCAGATCCTGACGCGTAGACACCTTCATGATCCACAAGGGCCGTGTTCGTCTGCATTCGGGGGACGCCACCGTCACCGAAGCTGTCGCAGCGGGCGCTGCGCGAGGTGCACGGCGTCACTGACACCCACCCCACTGACCTCATGAATTCAGCTACGGACGCGACCTGACGCCTCGACAGAAGAAGGGTGCCTCCCACCTGCGATGATCTGACTGCTGAGATCAAGAACGTCGCGAGGAAGAGACACCCAACAGGTGCAGGCTACCGAATGGGATCGCCGGCTCGTCGTGCGGGCCGACGGCAGGAACCTGGTCGGCCACGCGGGGGTGGTGCTGCTGCGGAAGGTCGCCGACCGCGTCGGGCTGACCCGGGCCCTGACTGGCGCGCTTCCGCACGGCATCGGGCCGGGGTGGCGGGATCGCGGGATGGCGCTGGTCCAGCTGGCCTGCGCGATCGCGCTCGGCGCGAGGAACATCTTGGAGGCCGAGCAACTCCACGGTTGGGCAGGACACCGGCTCGAGTGATGACCGGCTCGCCGTCAGCGCATTTCTCCTGCGCCGACGTACGGCCTCGGGCTGGTGAGCGGTCTGCCCTCGGCGAACCGGCCGAGCCGGAAGTCCGCGGCGGGCACCCTCGGGTCGCGGGAGTCCCCGTCGTGGACGAGGTCGGCGACGAGTTCACCGACTGCGGGAGAGATCTTGAAGCCATGGCCGCTGAACCCGGCCGCGACGATCAGCCCCTCGACGCCGGCAGGGCCGATGACCGGGTTGAAGTCGGGTGTCACGTCGTAGCAGCCTGCGTACGTACTCGCCACGGACGCGTCCGCCAGGCCAGGGAGCCGGTGGGCCAGTTTCTCCACCGCTGACTCCAGGAAGGCGGGGTCGGCCCGATCGGCATAACGGTCGGGGTCGGCGGGCTCCGGGCGGCTCAGGTCGCTGTTGCCGAAGAGCAGTTCCCCAGACGTCTCCGCACGGATGTACTGCAGGGCCACGAGGTCGGAGAAGACCGGTACCTTGGAAACGTCGATACCTGCGCCTGGCGAGACCAGCACTATCTGTTCTCGGTGCACGGTGACCGGCAGATCGATGCCGAGGGATGCGAGGAGAGCGACCGACCAGGGGCCTGCCGCGACGACGACCGAACGGGTGGCGATCTCCTCCCCGGAGGCGAGCCGGACCCCGGATACCGCCTTGTGGTCGGTGAGGAGTTCGGTGACCGCCGTGCCCTGCCGGACGCGTACGCCGTCGCGGCGGGCGGCAGCGGCGAACGCCTGCGCCGTGAGATACCCGTCGCCGTAGCCGCCGCGCGGCTCCCAGCCGAACGCCGCGAAGTCATCCAACTCTGCGGTGGGCCACAGAGCGGCCACCTCATCGCGGGAGATCGTGCTCGTCTCGATGCCCAGGGCGCGCTGGGCATCCAGGTTGGCGCGAAGGGCGTCGGCATTCTGTTCTCCGACGCCGACGAGGTATCCGGTCTGATGGAAGCCGATGTCCCGGTCGAGAATGTCGGCGGCGTTCTCGAAGAGGTGCAGGCTCTTCCAGGCCATGGCGGCGAGCGAGCCCACGCCGTAGTGGCAGCGGACGACGCCGCTGGACTTGCCCGTGCCGCCGGAGCCGATGGTGTCGCGCTCACAGACAACCACATCGGTGATGCCGCGCCGGGCCAGCGCCCAGGCCGTGGCCGTTCCCTCGATTCCGCCGCCGACAATGACGACATCGGCCGTACCGATCCTCACAGCCCACTCCCCGGGATCCACGACGTACCGGCCAGCGGTACACGGGCCATCGCCGCCGCCTCGATGGTCAGAGCCACCAGATCCTCCGGCTCCAGGTGACGCAGATGCGCCTTGCCGCAGGCGCGGGCCAGGGTCTGCGCCTCCATGGTCAGAACCCGCAGATAGTTGGCGATCCGGCGGCCGCCCTCCACAGGGTCCAGACGAGCGGCAAGACCCGGGTCCTGGGTGGTGATGCCGGCGGGGTCCCGGCCGTCCTGGAAGTCGTCGTAGAAGCCTGCCGCGGAGCCGAGCCGCTCGTATTCCGCCGCATGCCGGGGATGGTTGTCGCCCAGCGCGATCAGCGCGGCCGTGCCGATCGCGACGGCGTCCGCACCAAGCGCCATCGCCTTGGCCACATCGGCACCGGTGCGGACACCGCCGGAGACGATCAGCTGTACCTTGCGGTGCAGGCCCAGTTCCTGAAGTGCCTGTACGGCCTGGGGGAGCGCGGCGAGGGTCGGGATGCCGACATGTTCGATGAACACGTCCTGGGTGGCGGCGGTGCCACCCTGCATACCATCCACGACGACCACGTCCGCACCGGCTGCGACCGCGAGCTTCACGTCGAAATACGTCCTGGAGGCACCGACCTTGACATAGATCGGCTTCTCCCAGTCGGTGATCTCCCGTAGTTCGAGGATCTTGATGGCCAGGTCGTCGGGGCCTGTCCAGTCGGGATGACGGCAGGCGCTGCGCTGGTCGATCCCGGGCGGGAGCGTGCGCATCTCGGCGACCCGGTCGCTGATCTTCTGACCGAGCAGCATGCCGCCTCCGCCCGGCTTGGCGCCCTGGCCCAGCACGATCTCGATGGCGTCGGCCTTGAGGAGGTCCTCCAGGTTCATGCCGTATCGCGACGGCAGGTACTGATAGACAAGGTGTTTCGACTGGCCGCGTTCCTCCGGCGTCATTCCTCCGTCGCCCGTCGTGGTGGACGTCCCGACCTCGCTGGCTCCGCGCCCCAGCGCCTCTTTGGCCTGCGCGGACAGCGCCCCGAAACTCATCCCGGCGATGGTGACCGGGATGTCGAGGTGGAGCGGGAAGGCCGCGTTGCGGTCACCGAGCACGACGTCGGTGCCGCAACGCTCTCGGTAACCCTCCAGCGGATAGCGGGACATGGACGCCCCGAGGAAGAGCAGGTCGTCGAAGTGGGGCAACGGCCGCTTGGCGCCCCAGCCGCGAATGTCGTACACGCCGGCCTCGGCGGCGCGATGGATCGCGGCGATGGTGGAGCGGTCAAAGGTGGCGGACTCGCGCAGGTGCGAGGTGGTCATACGAGATCCTCCTCAGTACGCGGCGGAGTTGGCGGCCGCGAAGTGGTAGAGCGTGCGTGCCGAGCCGTAGCGGCGGAACTCGGCCGGGTCATGTTGCATGCCCGCCGCGGCCAGCAACTCGGCGACCTCCGCGCGGTGCTCGGCCCGCATGTCCTTCTCGACACAGTCCGCGCCGAGGGAGGCCACCGAGCCGCGTACATACAGCCTGGCTTCGTAGACCGAGTCGCCGAGCGCCTCGCCCGCGTCCCCGCAGACGACCATGCGTCCGGCCTGCGCCATGAACGCGCTCATGGGGCCGACATCGCCGCCCACCACGATGTTCACACCCTTCATCGAGATCCCGCAGCGCATCGAGGCGCTGCCCTCGACGACCAGCAGCCCGCCGTGCGCGGTGGCCCCGGCCGACTGGGAGGCGTCGCCGCGCACCCGTACGGTCCCCGACATCATGTTCTCGGCGACTCCTGTGCCCGCACTGCCGTGCACGGTGACCGAGCCGCCGTCGTTCATGCCCGCGCAGTAGTAGCCCACGTGCCCGTGGATGTCGACGGTGACCGTATGGCGCAGTCCGACCGCGATGGCGTGCCGGCCGCCCGGGTTGAGGACCTGGCAGGCCTCGACGGAGCCGGTGTGCAGCTTGGCGTTGAGATCCCGTACGGGGCTGGTTGCCAGGTCGACCCGTGACGTCAGCGGTGCCATGCGTAGACCCTCTCCGGCTCGGGCTCGTAGATACGAGCGCCTTCGATGCCCGGCAGCACGGCCAGGGCGCGGAACTCCGAGGCCATCGCCACCCAGTCGTCGGCCTCGGCGATGATCGCGGGCTTGCAGGCGATGGCGTCGCGGACCACCGCGAAGCCGTCGCCGTTGGTCACCAGGAGCGTGTAGAAGCCGTCGAAGCGCTCGCACAGGGCGCGCAGCGCCTTATGAAGGTCCTCCCCCTGGGCGAGCCGCGAGGCGACGAAGCGGGCCCCGACCTCGGAGTCGTTCTCGCTGTCGAAGACCACCCCCTCGGCCTGCAGCTCCCGCCTGATCGTGGCGTGGTTGGCGAAGGATCCGTTGTGGACGAGGCACTGGTCGTCGCCGACCGAGAAGGGGTGGCAGCCCTCCGGGGTGACGGCCGACTCGGTGGCCATGCGGGTGTGGGCGAGCCCCTGCCAGCCCTGTGCGCCAGCCAGGTCGTAGGTCGCGGACAGCGCGTTCGGGTGGCCGGTGCCCTTGTAGACGGTCAGCTCGGTGCCGGTGCCGACGATCCGGGCGTCGGGGGCGACCTCCCGTACGGCCGCAGCCAGTGCGTCGACTGCGAGGGGCGCGGCGACGACCGTGGTGTCTCCGGCCTGCGTGATCAGCGCTTCGGGCAGCGCCTTCGCAAGATCGGGCGGCGCGTGGAGTACCGACACGGCCGCGTGGCCCTCCGGGCAGCGGCGCCGGTCGCCGTAGACTGCGACGCCGGCCGAGTCGGGGCCGCGCTCGACGACCTGGCCCAGCATGGCGTCGAGCAGGGTACCGAGCTGCGGATGCAGTTCGGGGTCACGCAAGTGGAGCCCCACGATCCCGCACATGGGCGCTTCCCCCTTCCGGATTCGGGTGGTTCAGAACGCGGTGAGATAGCGGTCGATCTCCCAGGAGCCGACCGTGTTGTGCCAGGCGAAGAACTCCTCGCGCTTCAGCCCGGCGAAGTAGTCGCACACCCCCGCGCCCGCGGCGTCGAGTGCCCCGCTGATCACGGGGTTTTCGGTGAGCGCCTCGACGGCGTGCAGCAGCGTCATCGGTAGTTCGGGGCGTTTGGCGCCGTCCGTCCCCGGCGAGCCCGGGTCCAGGTTCCGCCCGATCCCGTCGAGCCCGGCCGCGAGGGCCGCCGCCAGCGCCAGATACGGGTTCGCGGAGCCGTCGCCGCCGCGCAGCTCGATGCGGTCGCCGTCGGGGACGCGGACGAAGTGCGTACGGTCGTTGCCGCCGTAACTGGCGTGCCGCGGCGACCAGGTGGCGCCCGAGCGGGTGAAGACGGCCCCGGTGCGCTTGTAGGAGTTGACGGTCGGGGCGAGCACCGCCTGCATGCCGGGCGCGTGCTCCAGGATCCCCGCGAGGAAGGAGTACGCCAGCCCGGACAGGCCCAGCGCTCGCTCGTCCTCGGCTTCCGGGAAGAGTGCGGTGTCGCCGTTCCACAGCGACAGGTGCAGATGCATGCCGCTGCCGGTGCGGTCGGTGAACGGTTTGGGCATGAACGTCGCTGTCATGCCCCGCTGTTCCGCGAGCATCGAGATCAGATAGCGGGCCGTGATGACCCGGTCGGCCGTGGTCAGCGCGTCGGCGTAGGCGAAGTTCTGCTCGAACTGGCCGTTGCCATCCTCGTGGTCGTTGGCGTAGTTGGCCCAGCCCAGCTTGTTCATCGCAGTCGAGACCGCGGTGAGGTGGTCGTACATCCGGGTCAGCCCGCGCGCGTCGTAACAGGGCTGGACGCTGGTGTCCTTGGCGTCCGCGGGCGCGATCCGTCCCCCGGCGTCACGCGCGACCAGGAAGTACTCGATCTCCGCGCCGGCGTACAGCTCCAGCTGCCGCTCACGGGCCCGCTCGAGCAGTGTCTTGAGGATCACTCGTGGTGCGTACGGCCACGGCTTTCCCTGGACATGCGGATCGCAGTGCACGAGAGCGAGGCCCTCGCGCACCCACGGCAGCGGCGTGTACGAGTCCAGGTCGGGGATGGCGATCAGGTCGGGGTCGCAGGGCTGCTGGCCGATCGCGCCGACCGCGTATCCGGCGAAACCGACGCCCTCGTGCTGGAGTTCGTCTGCGGCCTCGACGGGGACGAGCTTGGCGCACGGCTTGCCCGTCAGATCCACGAACAGCGCGAGCAGGAACTTCACATCGTCGGCGCGGGCACGGGCGGCGAGGTCGGCGGACGGGAGGGCATCGACGGTCATGAGGGCTCCGGAGGCGATTGAGGGGACAGCAGCCAGTCCGCCGCGTGGTGGCGGAAGCGGGTCAGGCCCTTGTACTCGGCCATGTCGTCGGGCAGTTCGGCCAGGACGCGCCCGAATCGCGCTTGCCAGGCCGACACCTGCGCCAGCTCTGCCAGCGACAGCATGTAGGTGCGGATGAGGAACATCACGGCCCCCGAAGCGCCGAGCCGGATGAGGTGCTGCACCTCGACGCGCAGCTGCAGCCGCTCGGCGAGCTCCTGCGCGGGTGCCTCCGCGATCAGGCGCCGGTCCCTGCCCCAGGCCGGATAGACCTCGGTGGACTGGTCGAGGCGCCGGTCCACGGACATCGTCCAGTTGGTACGCCGGTACTCCTGGCCGGGCTGCAGTCGCATGAGGAAGCGCTCGGCACGCGAGATGATCCCCTCCTCGTGGACGCGTGGCACCGGGCCGTGCACCTCCAGGAAGCGCATCCCGACGTCGAAGCGGAGCGACCAGTCGGCTGCGAAGGTGACCAGTCCGGCGTCGGCCCACAGGGACCCCTCGCGCTGGTCGAGCAGCACGATGTCGTCCTGGACCTGACTGCCGAGGAACCCGAGCGGTCCGCCGGGTAGCGAGTCGTCCTCGCCGTCGCGGAAACGCTGCTCCACGCCGAGGAGGTCGTTGCGCCAGAGGAGTTCGTGCCCCTCCCGGCGCAGTTCCATCACCTGCGGATGGAGCGCGGCGAGCTCGCGCAGCACGGTGTGCAGGGCGTCCCAGCAGGCAGGGCGCATGTGAGGCAGTACGGTGAGCCGGGTCGGGTCGGCCGCCAGAATCCGCTCGCGCTGGGCGAGTTCGTCCGCGTACTCTGCGTCGACGTCGAGGATGGCGCCGCCCCACTCGCCCGCCTCCGTCACGACCGGCACCCGGGCGGGCTCGACATTGGTGGAGTAGCGGTAGGAGTCGGCGCGGAACGGGAAGGGGAAGCGGGTAATCCGCGCGGGGAGTGCGGTGACCGTCACAGGTCCACCTCCAGGTGCTCGGTCTCGCTGCGGGACACGCAGCACATGACGCTGTCGCCGGCCGCACGCTCGTCCTGGGTCAGGAATTCGTCGCGGTGCAAGGGCCGCCCGGCAAACACCGGCACCTGGCACTCACCGCACACGCCCTGTCGGCACATGTTCGCCACCGGCACCCCGGCCTGCTCCAGTGCGTCGAGCAGACTCGTGCCCGCCGGTACGGTGACGCTCCGGCCCGAACGCCTGAGCCGCGCCGTGAACGGCTGTCCCGGATCGAGCTCGGCCGGTGTGAACCGCTCCAGATGCACCCGCTGCGGCGGCCAGCCGACGGCGGTCGCTTCCTCGATCACCCGGTCCATCAGCGACGCCGGACCGCACACGTACAGATGAGTGCCGATCGGCTGCGAGACGAGCGCCTCGCGCAGCAGCCCCGCGAACTCCTCCGAGCCGCTGGCCCGTTGCATCCGCCCGCCGAGCAGCCGGGCCAGCTCTTCGACATACGCGCCCTTGCCGGCCTGGTGCCCGTACAGCAGCCGTACGTCCCGTCCCCAGTGCACCGCGTCGCGCGCGTGGCTCAGCATGGGTGTGACCCCGATGCCCCCGGCGATCAGTAGGTGGCGCGCCGCGGTGGACACCGGCGGGAAGTCGCTGCGCGGGGAGGACACGGCCACCCGGTCACCGGCCCGGAAGCGATGCATCTGCTCCGACCCGCCGTTTCCGCCGGGCAGCCGCAGTACGGCGATGGTGTACTCGTACGGTTCGATCCCGCTGCTCGTCAGCGAGTAGGCATTGCGCCGCGTCCCGCACTCGACGACCACATGGCTGCCCGGCGGATGCGCGAGCAGCGGGCCGCCGTCGGAGCGGGCCAGCACGAGTTCGCGGATGTCGTCGGCGATCTCGGTAGTGCGCCGGACGACCAGCTTCAGCATCATGGCAGCTCCTCCGCATCGGCCATGAACCCAAGGTGGGCGGCGTGCCGCCGCGACACGTGGTGGTACACGAGCAGCGAGCGCCCGCACCCCGCGCAGTCGGTCTCCGCGCCGAGCGCCACCTCGGCGACGGTCGTCGCCCGGCAGTGCGAGCACCACACCCGGCGCTGTGCGGCGTCCGTGACCACCACGGTGATCTCCGCATCGAGCACCCCGCCCCGTACTGCCTCGGCGTAGGCGAGCAGCACCTCGGACTGCGGGCCCGCGAGCAGCAGCCGCCACCCCACGGTGGCGGAGACGATCTGCTCGCGGAGCCCGGCGAGGCCGACCTCCGTGGCCGCCTCGCCGTGCCAGGACCAGACCGCTCGTCCCAGGGCCGCCGACTCGCCCCGCCAGAGGGCCCCGAGCGCGGCCGCGGCGGGCCCGAAGGTCATCACCGCGTACGCGCGCCCGGTGAGGTCCAGGCCCGGGTCGGCCGTCGGCCAGCGCGGGACACTCGAGTGCTTCAGGCCCATGTCAGGGGGCGAAGGAGCGGTGGCCGGCGTAGAAGCCGACGGCGTGGTCGGAGGTTTCGAACTTCACCGTCGTGCCCTTGGGGAAAAACAGCACATCCCCCTTGACCGCGGTGACGACCTGCCCGGTCGCCATGTCGGTGAGGGTGAAGTCGCCCTCGACTATGTACTTGGTCTCGTCGTACGTGTACTCGTAGACGAGCGGCTCGGAGTGGAACAGCTCGAAGAAGCCGGAGCAGATCACCGCTCCGCCCGGGTTGACGAACGCGTCGCCGATGAACGCCTTGGATCCCTCGACGTCCATGCTCGGGAGGTTGGCTGCGCCGTCCTGCACCTTCAGGATCGGCCCTTCGGTCGTGGTCATCCTCGCCCTCCTGGTTTGTATCCTGACGTGAGATCTAGTGTCATACGGTGAAACGATGGATGGGTTACGCCGCTGTGAACTCGGGTTACGTCACGCTCAGCTGAAGACGACGGTGCGGTGCCCGGTGAGCAGCACCCGGTCCTCGGCATGCAGCCGCACCGCCCGTGCAAGCACCAGCCGCTCGATGTCGCGGCCGATCGCCACCAGCTCGTCAGCCGTGTGGCGATGTCCCACCCGTACGACGTCCTGCTCGATGATCGGGCCCTCGTCGAGGTCGGGAGTGACGAAGTGGGCCGTGGCGCCGATCAGCTTCACGCCCCGTTCGTGCGCCTGGTGATAGGGCTTCGCGCCCTTGAAGCCCGGCAGGAAGGAGTGGTGGATGTTGATGATCCGGCCCGGGAGCTGCCGGCACAGCTCGTCGGTCAGCACTTGCATATAGCGGGCGAGAACCACGAAGTCGACGGCGTGCTCGGCGACGAGTTCGAGCAGTCGGGCCTCGGCCTCGCGTTTGGTGGCAGGCGTCACCGGGATGTGGACGAAGGGGACGCCGTAGCGCTCGGCGGTGGCCCGTGCGGATGCGTGGTTGGAGACCACGAGGGGCACCTCGACCGGCAGTTCGCCGGTCTGCCACCGGTACAACAGATCGTCGAGACAGTGCTCGGACTTGGACACCATCAACAGCGCCCGCCGCCAGGTGTGTTCGGTGCGCACGGTCAGTACCGGCCCGAAGCCGGCGAGCTTCGTGCCGAGCGTGTCCCGTACGACCGCGTGGTCTGTCTGGGGGCTCGCGAACACTGTCCGCATGCAGAACAGCCCGGTGCTCGGGTCCGAGAACTGGGCGCTCTCGGTGATATCGCCCTTGACGTCGTAGACGGCGTCCGCGAGCGCCCGGACGATGCCGGGCCGGTCCCGGCACTTCAGCGTCACGAGATAGCGGTCCATGGCCGGTCACTTCGTCCGCAGGAAGGTGGCAAGGGAGTCGTCGAGCTCGTCCCACCACGGGGTGTGGTGGACCGGGGCGACCGTTCCGGTGCACGGGGAGGTGAAGGACTTGTTCCGGTAGCCGGTGATGGACTCCTCCTTGTGGTGTTCCCAGGTCGCGAAGTGCTCACGGGCCAAGGCGAGGTCGAAGTCCGGGTAGTCGGTGGCCGCGAGGAGATCGCGCAGGTAGTCGGTCTGGAAGTCGATGTCGTCCATCGGCCCGTCGAGGGTCTCCAGGCGGTCCCGCCAGGCCGCGACGTCGGCCTCCATGGCGGCCGCGCCGGGCAGTTGGATCCGGCCGAGGACAATGTCACGCACGTAGAAGGCCTGCGCGTCGAACATCGAGAACGTGTAGTACTGGTCCTGCATCGCCAGGTACATCAGCTTGGGGTTGGGCGTCCACGCGACTCCCTTGTACAGCTTCTCCGGATACAGGTTGTTGCCGGTCCGCAGCCTCAACTCCTCTTCCATAAACGGGAAACTGTGCTGGTATCCGGTACACAGGATGATCGCGTCCACATCCTGTGCGGTGCCGTCGACGAAGTGTGCGCTACGCCCCTCGACCCGGGCCAGGCCGGGTACCTCGCTGATGCCGTCCGGCCAGCCGAAGCCCATCGGGCTGGTGCGGTAGGAGATGGTGACGGACTTCGCGCCGTACTTGAGCGACTGCAGCGCGATGTCCTCGGCGGAGTAGCTGCTGCCCAGGATCAGCAGGTCCTTGCCCGCGAACTCGCCCGCGTCACGGAAGTCGTGGGAGTGCAGAATGCGCCCCGGGAAGGCTGCGAAGCCCGGGTACTCGGGGAAGTTGGGCGTCGAGAAGTGTCCGGTGCCGACGATCACCCAGTCGAACACCTCGGTACGACTCGTGCCGTCGGCCCGGTTCTCCACCGTGACCGTGAAGAGCTCGGACTCCGCGTCGAACGCGACCCGGCTGACGGGCGAGTCGAACTGGATGTACTGGCGGACGTTGCTCTTCTTCGCCCGGCCGGTGATGTAGTCGTAGAGCACCTCACGCGGGGGGAACGACGGGATGGGCCCGCCGAAGTGCTCGTCGAACGTGTAGTCGGCGAACTCGAGGCACTCCTTGGGCCCGTTGGACCACAGGTAGCGGTACATCGAGCCGTGGACGGGGTCGCCGTGCTCGTCGAGTCCGGTGCGCCAGGTGTAGTTCCACAGGCCGGCCCAGTCGCTCTGCTTCTCGAAGCAGACGACCTCGGGGACGTCTGCGCCACCGCGCCGGGCCTCCTCGAAGGCGTGGAGCTGGGCCAGGCCGCTGGGGCCGGCACCGATGATGGCAACGCGGGACATGCTGAACCTCCGGGGGAAGGAAACGGGGACAGGCTCAGGTCCTGTCGTCAAACTCTCGTCGACCGCCCGGAGGGCGGGGGAGTTTGACGGCAGGGCCTAGGAGCGGGGGCGGGTCTTGTCCGGGTCGTAGAACGGGAAGCGCACCACGTGGGCCGGGATGCGCTTGCGGTGGCCGTCGAGCTTGCCGATCTCGACGGCCGTGTCGAGATCGCCGTACTGGACGGCGATCCGGCAGAGGGCGATGTTCTTGCGCAGGATCGGGGACCTGGTCGCGCTCGTCACCACGCCGACCTGGGAGCGGCCGACGTGCACACAGTCGCCGTGCCGGGCGGGTTCATTGCCCTCCAGCTCCAGTCCGACGAGGGTGCGCTGCGGACTGGCCTTGCGGGCGAGCAGCGCCTCGCGGCCGACGAAGTCGTCCTCCTTGGACTTCAGCGGGACGGTGAAGCCGATGCCCGCCTCGTACGGGTCGGTCTGGTCGCAGAAGTCGTATCCGGCGAAGACGAGCCCGGCCTCGATCCGCAGCATGTCGAGCGCCTGGAGCCCGAGCGGGGTCAGGCCGAACGGCTCGCCGGCCTCGCGTACCGCGTCCCACAGGGCGGTGGCGTCGCGGGGATGCGTCCAAATCTCGTAGCCGAGCTCGCCGGAGTAGCCGGTACGGGAGATAAGCAGCGGAATCCCGTTGTGGTCACCGAGCCGGCCGATCGCGAAGCGGAACCAGCCCAGGTCGGTGAAGGCGGGCTGGGTCGGTGGCGTCCAGATGATCCCGGCGAGCAGCTCGCGGCTCGCCGGTCCCTGGACCGCGATGTTGTGCAACTGGTCGGTGGACGGCTTGACCCAGACGCGGTCCAGGCCTAGGCGCTCGGCCTGTTCGCGCAGCCAGACGCCGTCGTAGTCGTCGCCGCCCACGAAGCGGAAGTTGGTGTCGCCGAGCCGGAAGACGGTGCAGTCGTCGAGCATTCCGCCGGTCTCGTTGCACATCGCCGAGTAGACGACCTGGCCGTGCGAGAGCTTGCGGATGTCGCGGGTGAGGGTGGCCTGGAGCAGGGTCTCCGCATCCGGGCCGGTGACCTCGAACTTGCGCAGCGCGGACAGGTCCATGACTGCGGCGCGCTCGCGGCAGGCCCAGTACTCCGCCTGCGGGCCGTGGTTGTCGTAGCTGTCGGGCAGCCAGAAACCCCGGTACTCGGTGAACTGACGGGTCAGCGCCTGGGTCCTGGGCGCGAACGCCGTCGGCCTGGTGAGCGTCGGCTCGGCCTCCGGGGTGACGCGGTGGGCGATGGCCATGGAGAAGGACCTCCTCGCGTCGTAGACGCGGACGTGGATGTCGGTCGGCACCCAGGCGTTCGACGGGTCGATGTCGTCGGGGCAGGCGGAGGAGGCGCAGACGAGGTCCGTCATGGCGCGCAGCAGGACGTAGTCGCCGGGACGGGACCACGGTTCGTCGAAGATCAGCCGGTGGTCGTCGTCGAAGTCGGTGTTGTAGAAGAGGTTCAGGGCGGGCCAGCCGGTCCGGGCGGCGACCCCGTAGCCGCTGAGCCGTTCGTTGAAGTTGTCCGTGCAGTTGAGGTGGCCCGGGTAGCCCATGTCCTCGTAGTACTTGGCGTTGCAGGCGAGTCCGAAGGTGTCGTGGCGCCCGACCGTGTCGCGGACGACCTCCACCAGCGGCTGGGCCTCCTCGTCGTAGAACTTGCCGTGCAGACCGGGCTGCGGATAGGCGCGGCCCGTGAAATGGCGGGTGGTGGTCGCGTCGAGACCGCGCTCGACGCCGTGCTGCAACTGCCGGGAGCCGAAGGCAAGGAAGTCGGAGCACTGGCGCCCCCCGACATCGATGACCTGGACGTACTGGCCCTTCTTGACCTCGTACGCGCGGGCGCTCGCGGCGTCGATCCGCAGATCGAGCACGGGCTCGGCGAGCGGCTCGGGCAGCAGCGGCTCAAGTGTGCGGCGGGGGGCGGCCCGGCGTACTTCGACGAGCAGGTCGGAGGGAGGATTCGCGGTCGCATCGTGGACGTCCATGGGAGCGGCCGGAGCCGCGACCAGGGCGACGGCCTCCTCGGCGGCGGTGAACGTCTCCCGGGACCCGGCGGCGGACCAGGTCCCGAACAGCTGTACGGCCAGGGCCTGGTGGGGGTCGACGCCGTACTCGGCGGCCACCGGCGAAGCGGTCGACGTCCGCAGCACCGTCGCGGGCACATCGAGGGTGATCCCGAGCGCGGCGCCGGTGCAGCCTGTCCGGTCGAGGACCGTGAGCTCGGCGGGCTGCCTGCCGTGCCGGTCGATCACGGTGATCCGGTCGCCGGGGGCCAGCCGTACGCCGGTGAGACCGCCGGGCCGCACCGGATAGGTCTCGACTCCCGGCTCGCGTGGGGTGAGGCCGGGAAGGAGGAGTCGTGGGGGTGGCGGGGACAGCTGTACCATGCGAGCTCACCTCTCAGTGTCCTCTGATGAAATTGAGTATCCCGAGAGGAAACTGGCTCGCTGGTTTCATGGCAGTTACGGCATGTAACGGTCGACGCTCAGTCCGTGTCAGTGAAGGGAAGACCCGGCCCCCTTGATCTACGGGACCGGGCTTGTGTTCCGCTGCTTCGATTCAGCTCTTCAGGATTCAGCTCTTCAGTGTGTGGCCGGCAGCTGTCGTCGCGACGTGCGGGGTCAGGCCTCGATGTCCCCGTACGCCACGACGGAGAGGAAGCGAATCGGCAGCTCCACCAGCTCCTGCGGGCCGTGCATGCCCTCGCCGTCCAGCTGCAGCGCGTCACCGGGACGCATCCGGTACGAGGCGTCGCAGTGTCCGTAGACCATCTCGCCCTCCAACATGAACAGCAGCTCAGTGCCCGGGTGTTGGAAGAGCGGGAACACCTCACTCTGCTCGGTCAGGGTGACGAGATGAGCCTCCATCCGTTTGTGCTGTCCACGCAGCGCGCCGATCAAGGTGTAGTCGTGCCCCACGCGCGAACCGCGCTGCACGATCCGCGCTCCGGTGCCGGCTTGTGTGAACACCGCCTCGCGATTGTCGTCGGCGCCCCGGAACAACGCGGTCACCGGCACGTCGAGCGCCGCCGCAAGGCGAGACAGGGTGGTCAGGCTGCACGAGGTCTGGGCGTTCTCGATCTTCGAAAGCATGGCCTTGGAGATGCCCGCCCGCTTCGCCATATCACCGACGGTCAGCCCGGTCGCCTGTCGGTAGCGGCGCACCTGCAACGCTATCGCCCGCTCCAAGGCTCCCTCGACGGGTGCCGGTTGGTTGACCTCACGGGCGGCCGGGCCGTGGTCGATCCGTTCCTGCTCCTCGTTCATGGTTTGCCGTCCATCCCAGCAGCATAACGGCCGGTGCGGGCGGGTATGCCATGATCCCCGCGGACAGCCGGAGCCCTGGCCGCGATGCTCAGCGCTCGCCGGTGTGCATGTGGTCGGGCAGCAGCCGGGCGAGGAGCACGAAGAAGATCATGATCGCTTGCTCGGTGATACGGCCTGGGGCAGCTGCTGGTACACCTGGGCCAGTCGGCGCCGGTATCGCGGCCGGTACAGAAACGCGGCGCCACCGAGGACGATGGGTACCAATAGGATCCGACCGGGTTGGATGACGGCGAGAACCGCGGCCGAGGTCACCGCCAACAGCACACCGAGGAGGACCGTGAGTCGGATCCGGCGAAGTTCGGCGGCGAACTCGGCGAACCGGGTGGCGGATCGCTGGTCGGCCTGCCAGGCGGAGCCGCAGTCCGGGCATTGCCAGGCCTGATCGAGTCCGGTGTACCGGATCTTGCCCGCGCTGCCGCATCCGCAGGTGATCGTCAGGTTCACGCCGCGACCTGCTCGACAGTCGCGACCTGTTCGACAGTGTCGTCGCGTAGCCGGAAACTCTCCTTGTCTTCGACGACTTGCCGGTACACGTACAGCACACAGGCGAAAGCCAGCAGGCCGATGCCGATGAGCAGCTGACCGAAGCCGCCGTAGCCGGTCAGTCCGAACGACAGGGACCCGACGACGAGCAGCACCACGTTGAACACGGCCAGCACACCGGCCAGGATCACCCAACCCTTGGCCAGCCGCAGGGGTCGCGGCCATTCGGGCCGGTCGCGGCGCATCAGCACCACGGCGGACAGGGCGAGGACGTGGCACAGGACGTAGCCGAGGTTGCTTGCGGCGAGCACCGCGACGGTGCTCGGAAGCAGCAGCACCGCGAGAATGTTGGCCACCACATCGACATACATGCCGCGGTTGGGCACGTTGTGCCTGTTCAGGTGACCGAGCCAGCGCACGGTCATCCCGGACTTGGACATCCCGTACAGGGTCCGGGCTCCGCCGGCGCTCGCCGCGTTCATGCCCAGGATGAAACTGCCGATCATGAAGATGATCACGACATTCGACAGCCCGCTGCCGATCTCCCGGTGCAGGAGCTCCGTGTAGAACCCGAGCGGTGACTCCGCCATGGTCTTCTGGTCGATCACCCCGCCCAGGGCCAGCGGGAGCAGCGCATACACGGCGAGTGCGAACATCGCCGAACGCTGCAGGGCCAGCCGGGTGTCCCGCTCGGTGTCGTGGTATTCCGGAGCGAAGGTGGCGCAGACCTCCACCCCGTAGGCGGACCAGGCGTTCAAGTACAGCCAGACGAGCGCGAGCTGCACAGCGCCCCAGCCCGAGGCCCCAGCCCCAGCGAACCCCCAACTCATCCGTGACCACTCGAAGTCCGACAGGAAGAACGGCACCAGCGCGAAGAGCACCAACGGCACCATGAGGAGTCCGCCGGTCAGGTATCCGAGGATTTTGACCGGTTTGATGCCCAGCGCGTTGATGACCCAGATGGCCAGGATCAGTCCGACGGCGATGACCCGTGGCAGGTCCAGATGGATCACGCCGGACGTGCTCCACGTCTGGCCGGGAAACCACTGCGACTGCGCCAGACCGCCGATGGTCATCCCGAAAATCGCCAGGACCGACGACCATCCCGCCCAGTAACCGATGGCCGACATCGGTCCGGCCAGGGTGAACCGCTTGCGCCAGCCCTCGAAGGCGTACATCGGGATGCCGCCGGAGTGGGAGGGGAACATCGTGGCCGGCTCGGTGTAGATCTTGTTCTGCAGCACGGCGATGACCATCGAACCGAGCCAGACGGCCAGGGCCCCGAGGGCGCCGAGCTGCCCGATGGTGTAGCCGATGTTGGCGATGATGAATCCGGGGTTCGACAGCGCCATGACGAAGCCGTCGTACCAGTGCATGGTCTTGAGCAGTGAGCGGTCATCGACGGCGATGGTGGCAGTGCTCGGCACGGCGTCCGATTCGGTGATTTCGCGGGAAACTGTCACGGCATGTCCTTCCAGCAGTCGGCGAGCAATTGTGCAGCGGTGTGGCGGTAGCGCATGAGCCCCTTGCGACCGGCCATGTGCTGGGAATGGCGAGGTGGGTGCGGATCCGGAGCAGGAACGCCCGGAGGACCGGTGAGCCGGTCAGATGCTGGCGCTGGACTGGGAGGTGCGGCGGTCGGGCAGGCGTTCGTCGTCGACCTTGAGGCGCGGTCGCGCCCCCATTCCGGATTGGTCACGTAATTGCTGCGGGCAGGCACCCGCGTCTCGCGGCAATCCGGACTTCGGCGGACACCGCACCGTGCCGCACCGCTTACACTCCCGACGTTCCCGGCCTCATGGAAGCCGTCAATGTCCATGCTGCTCGGCAAGTTCTGGGACACGCCTCCCTTGCGGATTGAGCCCTGCGAGGCGCCCACCTCAACCCCTGGAGATGTCCATCTCGATGAAACGAAGGATAACTTCAGTGGACGGGTGATGGGTTTCGGGTACGTGTCAAGTCCGTTGCACCTCACGCCCGATGGCGTCCGTTTCCCGTGCGTGGGCATCGTGAAGCCCGACGCTGGGCCGGATTCTCCGGGCCCCTCAAGTCGCGGGAGGACAGGGACAGCGCTGGTCGGATCACCGGGCAGGCAGCAAGGCGAGCGGCGGTAATCCGATGGCGGCTCGTTGCGCCGGCGCCAGGTGGCGGAAATCCCGCAACGAAGAGCCGGCCGCCATTCCTCCCGGCGTCCCGTTCCGGTGAGCACCCCGGTGCACTACTGGTACTCCAGCAGCGTTTCGGTAGGGAAAGCCCCGGAGTCGCGACGCCTGGCGGACCACGGCGCCGCCAGGGCGTTCATGTGAGGCGGCGCTGGCCGGGGCGAGGCGATTCGCCGAGGTGTTCGCCCCCGACTTGGTCGTCGACTTCGGACCGGACCACTACAACGGGTTCTTCCACGACCTCATGCCGCCCTACTGCATCGGGCTCGGCGCGCAAGGCGTAGGTGACTACGGCACCTCGGACGAGCCGCTCGACGTCCCGATGGAGCTCGCCGAGCGCATGGTCGAGAACGTCGTTGCGAGCGGGATCGACATCGCCTTCTCGCGACGCATGATGGTGGACCACGGCACCGTGCAACCCCACGCGCCGCCCAACGACGTCGCCGACCACAAGACGGTCCTGACTGCCGCGCTGCGGCAAATCCCGCTGCCGCTGTGGTCGAAACTGCTGATCCGGATCGACGGCGCGGCCTTCAGCCACGCCCTCCTCGACCACCTCCAGCAGCTGACCACGAACCGGCGCCGGGTGCGCTGAGTGACCGGCTGGGCGATCAACGACACGGACGAGGCCGCGATCGCGCGGCTGCCCGAGAGAGCGTAGGCCTGCGCGCTGCGGCAGGACGGCGAGGTCCACGAGACCAAGGCCCCGATGGGGAGCGGCTGTCCTACCAGGTCGCCGAGCTGACCGGCCTGCGCGACCTGACCGGCTGGCCGCAGGGGATGCGGCTGATCGTGCGCCGGGTCAAGCCCTCGCGCCGGGATGCGAAGAAGCTGACCGTCTTCGACCGCCGCACCGGCTGGCACTACCAGATCGTCGCCACGAACATCCCCGCCCACCAACGGCTTTCCGGGGTGCCCGGCTCCGGGCAGGTGTGGTTCGTGGACGCCCTCTACCGCGATCACGCCGAGGTCGAGGACCGCGTCAAAGCGATCAAGCGGGTCGGCCTCGGGCTGCTGCCCTCGAAGTCCTGGCAGCTCAATGTGGCCTGGGTGCCGGCCACCACGATCGCCACCGACCTCGACGCCTGGACCCGGCTCCTCCTCCTGCACGACGAGCCCGAACTCACCGCCGCACAGCCGGAGACGATTGCTGGAGGGCGTCATGGTGTACGGCCACGGCAAGTCGGGCTACACCCTGCGTCCCGGCGACGCCCTCCAGTTCGACGGCGAGGCCCCCACATGGTCAGGTGCAGCTGGTCGAACTGCCCATTCGCTTCTTGACGGTGACGGCGTTCGGGGACAGCCCGCAGCACTGAGGAGCACATACAACAGGCCGAAACTCGCCCTTAATTCCGCGCGTGGTTGTCCTGTAACGCATCCCGGGTCTACTGCGGCGAAACAAAGTTTCCCTACCACTCGCTGGAGCGTGTGCATGGACACGGGAAGTACCGCCTGGATGCTCGCGAGCACGGCACTCGTCTGCCTGATGGTGCCGGGGCTGGCACTGTTCTACGGCGGTATGGTCGCCGCCAAGAGCGTCCTGAACATGATCATGATGACGTTCGGGGCCGTTGCCCTGGTCGGATGCATCTGGGTCGTCTACGGCTTCTCCGCCTCGTTCGGCAACTCGATCGGCGGCGCCGGCCTCCTCGGTGACCTCTCCGAGTACTTCGGCATGAGCGGTGTCATGAAGGACGATCCGCAGGCCGTCGTCCCGCTCTCGGTCTTCGCCTGCTTCCAGGCCCTCTTCGCGGCGCTCACCGCCGCGCTGATCTGTGGTGCCATCTCGGACCGCATCAAGTTCGGTGCGTGGATGGCGTTCACCGGCATCTGGGTGACGCTGGTGTATCTTCCCGTCGCCCACTGGGTCTTCGCCTTCGACGGCAAGGGTGTCGTGGGCGGCTGGATCGTCAACAAGCTCGGAGCGATCGACTTCGCGGGCGGCACAGCCGTCCATATCAACTCTGGTGCCGCTGCCCTGGCCGTCATCCTCGTCCTCGGCCGGCGTATCGGGTGGAAGAGAGAGGGAGGTACGGAGCGCCCCCACAACCTGCCCCTGGTGATGCTCGGCGCGGGCCTGCTGTGGTTCGGCTGGTTCGGCTTCAACGGAGGCTCCGCGCTCACCTCCTCCAACGCCGCGTCCGTCGTCGTCCTGAACACCTTCATCGCCACATGTTCAGCGATGCTGGGCTGGCTCCTCGTCGAAAAGCTCCGCGACGGCCACTCCACAAGCCTCGGCGCCGCGTCCGGCGCGATCGCGGGTCTGGTGGCCATCACCCCGTCCTGCGGTGCCGTCTCCCCAGTCGGCGCGCTCGTCCTCGGGGCGATCGGCGGCGCGGTCTGCGCCTTCGCCGTCGGCCTGAAGTACAAGCTGGGTTACGACGACTCCCTGGACGTGGTCGGTATCCACCTCGTCGGCGGCATCACCGGAACGCTCCTGGTCGGCATCCTCGGGACGGCGGCCGCCCCCAACGGCGTCGACGGCCTCCTCTACGGCGGCGGCCTGACACTCCTGGGCAAGCAGGCCGTCGGTGCCTTTACTGTCCTGCTGTATTCCTTCGCCGTCACCTGGCTCATCGCCAAGGCCCTGGACAAGACGGTGGGCCTGCGGGTGCGGCCCGAGGTCGAACAGGAGGGCGTCGACGCGCACCTGCACGCCGAGAGCGCCTACGACCTCAGCACCTCCACGAGCACCCCGACACCTGCGCCTGTCCCGGCAGGCTAGCCACACCGTGGCGGGCGGGAGTGTATATCAGGCCCTGTCTCACATTCGGTGGTGACGGAAAGTGGTGGGGGTCGTTGACATTCGCGTGAAGGATGTCAACGAGCTCGTGCAGACGGTGTTCTCGG
>NZ_JBFAWG010000067.1:0-33340 GCF_040680215.1 Streptomyces sp. NPDC052107 | reverse complement strand
GTTGGCCGATGCCGGTTTCGACGCGGTGGTCTTCCTCCACGCGATCCATGAGCGCGGCGCGCAATTCCTCATCCGTTCCTCCTCCAGCCGCATCCCCACCCCGGCCGGGCGCCTGGGCGACGGCTCCTACCTGTCCCGTCTCTGCTACGGCGTGCTGCCCGCCTTGATACGCGTCCGCGTCATCGAGGCCGAAATCACAGTCACGCTGTCCGACGGCACCGTCCGCACCGAGCAGTGGCGCCTGCTCACCAGCCTCCTCGATCCCGACCGGTATCCCGCTGCCGAACTCGTCCGGATCTACCACGAAAGGTGGCAGGCGGAGACGACCTACTTCTCGATCAAGGCGACCCTGCTCGACGGCCGTGTCCTGCGCTCACACAGCCTCGACGGCATCGACCAGGAGGTCTATGCCCTCCTCACCGCCTACCAGGCTCTCGTCCGCGCCGCTGCGGACACCGTCTTCACCCGCCCGGGCCTGAACATGGACCGGATCAGCTTCACCGTCCTGCTGACCACTGCCGGCGACCTCGTCACCACCGCCACCGGCATCCTCCCCGACCCCGGGCCCGCCGATCTGGCCGGGCAGCTCGGTACCGCCGTCCTTCACGCCCTGCTGCCCGCCTGGCGCAAGCCCCGCGTCAAGGCCCGCACCCGCAAGAACCCCACCAGCAAGTACGGACCGAACGCCGGACAACGCCCCCAGAGCGCCCAGACCTACACCGTCCACGCCGAGATCACGTTCTTCGAGAACGGCCTTGCGTCCCGCTCACGACGCTAAACGCAGCGGTGTTGTCGTCGAAGGAGCAGCACGATCTGGTGGCCGACCGTCTCGATATCACCGGCAGCCGGTGGAGCGTCCCTGGAGCCGAGGCTGTCCTGACACTCCGGGCCCTCATTGGCAACGGCGACTTCCCGCAGTATTGGACCTTCCACACCCACAGAGAACGCGAACGCCTCTACCCCCGGCCCAACCAGCACAACCACGAACTCCTGGCCTGAGCATCAAGACCGGTGGAGGGGAGCTGCACCGACCCAGCGGTGATAGGCGTCCACGTCGACGTTGCTGCCGCACACGATGGTGACGACGTGTCGGCCGGCGAAACGGTCACGGTCTTCGAGGATCGCTGCGATGCCGAGCGCGGCCGACGGTTCGACGACGAGGCCGGCGTGGTCGAGGAGCATCCGCATACCGGCGATGATCGACGCCTCCTGGACCAGGACGGCGTCGTCAGCGACCAGAAGGAGGTCGTCCAAGACGGCCGGGATGGGGTATCGGCCGGCGACACCGTCAGCGATGGTATTGGTCGAGTCGGTAGTGACGACACGTCGTCTGCGCCACGAGTGTGTCAGCGCCGGTGCGCCCAGCGGCTGGACGCAGATCACCTCGACGTCGGGTGCCAGGTCCTTCACCACATGACCCACGCCGGTGGCCAGCGCCCCGCCGCCGAGAGCGATCAGGACGGTGTCGAACGACGGCGCGGTGTCCACCAGTTCCAGGCCGATGGTCGCCGCGCCCTCGCAGGTCTCGATGTCCAGGCTGTCTTCGAGGAGCCGGATGCCGTCGTTGCGGGCGATGGCCGCTGCCCGCTCGCGAGCGAGTTCGTGGTCGCCGTCCACCAGTTCCAACCGGGCGTCCAGCGCGCGGATGCGATCAAGCTTGGCCGCCGTCGCGAATCGGGATGCCACAACGGTGACATCGAGCCCCCGGCCGCGACCGGACCAGGCGAGGGCTTGGCCAAGGTTACCCGCGCTGGCGCACACCACGGCACGCGAGCCATTGTCGGCAAGCAGGCTCGCGGCTATCTCGGTGCCGCGGGCCTTGAAGCTGCGGACCGGGTTCGCCGTTTCGAGCTTGATGCTCACCGTGCACCCGAGGCCGGGCTCCAGCGCCTCGCAGCGGTACAGCGGAGTGTCGAGAAAAGTCGGGTCGATTACCCGGCGAGCTTCCCGGACCCGAGCAGTGTCGAGGCGCGTCTCCTGCATGACGCAGCAGCGTAGCGCCGTCGGCGCTGTCCTGGCCTGACCGGCAAGCTCACTTCAGAAGAGCCGCACCCGTGCTGTGTCACGGCCTGGTGCGGGGCGGGCTGAGCAGATGACCGCCAGGCCATAGGGAACCGCCTGCCTCCGCCCAGGCGAGGTGGTGGCGTACCTGGTGAAGGACTGCCTCGCGCTCTGGCGGGCCGTAGGAGGTGCATTCCCGGGTGGCCGGGTCGACGACGCGGACGGTGCTGTCGGGGCCGCTGCACAGCAGGGCCCGCTCGATGGGCGCAAGGCCCAGGCCGAGTGCGGCGCAGCCTTGGTTGCGGATGAGTCGGACGAGGTCGGCCATTACCGCCTCCCAGTCGCCGACCTCGCCCCAGCGGGCGCCGCCACCCAGTTCGTGGGTGAGTGTGGCCAGCGGCACGATCTCGCCCGGCCGGCGGCCTCTCGCCAGCCGGCGGTGGATGCGCATCCCGTCGCGCTGCGTGATGCGGGGGTGGAGCAGGCAGGCCGCGGCGACCACGGAGGTGTTGATCTCCCGGGCGGGCAGCGGGTAGTACGGTTCGTGCGCGAACAGCAGATACAGGCCCATGCCCGCCATCTGGTGGCCGTCCGGCACACGCTCGTGCTCTGCCGGGACCGGGGGCTTGCTCGGCTCGTTCATGTGTCGCTTCCTTCCGTCGAGCGGGTCGATGCGGTGGTGCACGTGGTGCAGCGGCCGTCGCCGCCGGGGTGGGCGCGCCGCGGTGTCGGGCCGGGGCAGGTGCGGCAGGGCGGCCAGCCGAGGCAGGCCGGGCAGAGGTCTTCGCCGAGGGCGGTTTGGGGTACGCCGCAGCCGGCGCACTCCGCAAGGGCCCGGTAGGTCAGGGCTTCGGTCACGGTGCGGGCGGCCGCCGTCGTCGACCGGGGGGTGGCCGTGAGCGATGGCGGCTCGTCGCTGGGAGCTGCCTTGTGGTGGCCGGCCATGGCAGTGGGTGGCGGGTAGGCCTGGGCGGCTCGCAGGCGGGCGGCGATGATCGCGCCGACCGAGGTACGCACCGGGTTCGGCAGCGGTCGGCCGGTGATGACGTGGCGCAGCTGCTCGGCGCTCCAGCCGGCCTCCATCATCACGGTGACCACACGGCCCTGATCGGTCAGCACCTTGCCGGTCAGCAGCAGTTCGGGACGGCTCGCCCCGATCTCGAGCAGCAGCCTGATCCCCGGGTGCATCTCGTCCGCCCAGAACGCGGCCGCCGAGGACGCTGGTTCCTCCGACTGCTTTGTCCCTCCGGGCGTCCGCGCAATGTCGCCGCGGTCGCACGGACGGAGGGGTCTGGTGTTCTGGTTGTTGGTCTTCTGATCGTTGGTGTTCTTAGGGGGCCGATGAACCGACGTCGGGTTATCCACCGGTGGAAAACCCGACATCGGTTGCGACCTGCTGCTTCGCAGGCTGGGCAGGTCGGTGATGACGTACGCGGCCGCGCCGAGGGTGCCATCGGGGTTGCGTTCGCGCTCCCTCAGCAGGAAGCCGTGCTTCTGAAGCTCCTTGAGCCCGCTCTTCACGGCGGCCTCGCCGTCGCGGCCGCGGCGCGCCAGGTCGGTGACGGTCATCCGCCAGCCGTCCCGGTGCGTGCTGATGAGTCCGAACAGCCCCTTCGCCTTGAAGGACAGCCTGCTGTCCCGGAACAAGCCGTTGGCGATCTGCGTGAACTGGTCCGCCGCCATCACCCCGCGCCGGACCCCCGCCCCGAAGCGGCTCACCGCCGTAGCCCCGCACCGGGGCGCGCGCGGTGGGCAGGGCAGCGCACCGCTCCCGCCGGGGCGGGGCGGTCGGTGGGCCTGGGTGCGCGGGCGTGCGGGTGTGCCATGCCGTCAGCCCACCCGGCGGCCCCGACCAGAGAGGCGGCCACGAGCCCCGACCATCCGTCACGATCGGGCAACGTAGCTGTCTGGCTGCCGTGGTCGGGGCTCGTGGTCGGGCCGACCACGCCGCCTGTACCCCCGGCAGACAGGGGCTTGCGCAGTGGGCTGCGCAGCCCCGGACGGCCGCCTGCGCAATCAGGCTGCGCAGCCCGCAAAGGATCCTGCGCAGTCGTGTTGCGCATCGCGGCTGCGCAGTCGGGCCCGAGGGGTTTTTGGTCTTCTGTGTGCAGGCCCGGGTGGCGCACTGCGCAGGAGTCCGGCGGGCCTGGCCGGCACCCGTCTGTGAAGAGAGGGGTGCGGGTTCAGCAGCCGCGCGCACGTGGCCGTGCGACGGTCGTCGGCCCGGGGGCCGTGTGCCGGACGCACGTGTCGTGTCCTCGATCCGCCGCCGGTGCGTGGTCGGGCCTGTGGTCGGGCCGACCACGACCCCGACCACAGGCTTCGCATTCCCATCGTGACCGTGGTCGGGGTCTGGTGGTCGGTGGTCGGGTCGGGGCCGGCGGGTTTCCTCAAGGTCAGCAATCACACGTTCTGACCTGGGAGTGTGACCATGTCCCCTGGTATGCAGGCCGCGAAGGGCGGGGCTGATGCTCCGATGGCGGCAGGCGCCCGGCTGGAGGCGATGCGGCGCCGCGTCCGCCTGTCGCGAGTAGCGGTGTTGACCGCCATTGCAGCCGGCCCCATCGCCCTGGCCGTCACGGTCGCCTCCGCCCCGGCCGCGGTCCAGGCGGCCACCCCGGCCACGCCCACCGCCGTGCGCACCGCGGCGGCCGCCGATGACCCGGGCGGCTATGCGCAACTGTTCGTCAGCGCCTGGCTGCGCAGCAGCGCGGACGACGCAACCAGTGCGCAGGCGCGGCTTGCGCAATCCATGGCACCGGGCGTCGACCTGCCCGACCCGGCCGCGGGTACGCAGCCGGCGCCCAAGTCCGTGACCGCGGTGCGCAGTGCGCACCGCGACGGCGGTGCGTGGTCGGTGACGGTGGCTGCGCAGTACGCCGACGGGCGGTTGCGGTACTACGCGGTGCCGGTGACCGCCGACCGGGCGGGGGCCTCGTTCGCGGTGACCGGTGCGCCCGGCGTGGTGGCCGGCCCGGCCCGGGCCGGCGTTCCGAAGTCGCCCTACCGGGTGACCGTCCCCGGCGGTGATCTGTCCTCCACTGTCGGGGAGTTCCTCGCCGCCTACCTGACCGGTGCCGGAGAGGTGAGCCGCTACCTCGCGCCCGGCCTCACGCTGGCGCCGGTCTCCCCCGCCCCGTACACGGCGCTCTCCGTCCAGCAGGTCTCCGCCGTCGATGAGGCCGCGGCCGCCGAACACCTCCCGGCCGACGGCACGAGGGTGCGTGTCCTGGCCCGGGTGGAGGCCCGGGATGCCGGCGGCCGGTGGCCGCTCGCCTATGAGCTCGTGCTCAAGGCCCGCTCCAGCCGGTGGGAAGTCGCAGGCCTGGAGTCCGGGGCCGGCAAGGACGGGGGCGTGCGATGAACACGGTGCACAGCGTGATCCTTGCCGGGCAGTTGGACGACCTCGGCAACAGCTGGATCACCATGTTCAAAAACTGGGCGACCAAGGGCCTGCAGGCCGGTCTGCTCGTGCTCGTCGTCGTCATCATGATCCAGAAGTTCAGCCTCAAAGCGGGGATCGGCGCCCTGCTGCTGATGGTCATCGCGCTCGGCCTGTACAACTCCCGCGACAGCCTGGCGAACATGTTCGAGGACGAGGTGAAGAACCCGTCCAAGGGCGCACCCACCGTGCCCGGCATCGTCCACTCCGAACCCTCTGGGTCCCGTGACCACTCACCCGGCGTCGGAGGCCGGCTGTGACCGCGACCGCGGCCCGGGTGGGCCGCTTCTACACCGCCGCCCGACGCCACCCGTGGGTGCTGGGCAAGGTCGCCGACTGGAAAATCCCCCTCGGCCCCTACACCCCCGCGCAGATCGCCCTCGCCGTCGGCGGCGGCTTCCTCCTGGTCAAGACCATCAGCTGGTGGTCGTGGATGGGGCCGATCCCCATCGCCTGCTGGGTGATGGCCATCTGGGCGGTACGCCGGCCGAAGATCGCCGGCCGTGCGCCGATGCAGGCCGCGCTGGGCTGGGCTCTGCTCGGCTGGCAGCCGAGGGGAGGGCGGATCGGCGGGCGGGCCGCCCGCGACCGCGCTGCTCGATGGCTGCTGGGCGGCTTCACCATCGAGGGCACGCCCCCGCCGGACCCCGCTGCGAAGGCCACCCCATCGCGTGCGGCTCGGCAGGGTGCCCCTCGGGTGCCGCTTGCGCGGCCGGCCGCCGGCCGCTCGTCCTCACCCCGCCGCACACAGCCGGCTGCACCCGCCGTGCCGGCGGGGCCGGTGTCGGGTGTGCAGCAGCTGCTCGCGCTGGCCCAGCAGGGGGGTGCGCGGTGAGAGTTCCCATCCGTCACATCGCCGGGCACCTGGTGTGGTCGACGCAGGGCAGCGTGTGGGCCCTCTACCGCCTGCACCCCGGCCCGGACGCGCAAGGCCAGCGCGAGGAAACCCTCCAGGGCACGTACGTGCCCGCCGCGGTCCGCGACGAACAGCTCGCCAAGATCACACATCTGGTGCGCTCGATGTCCGGGGCACCCAGGTTGTTCGGTCTGTGCGCGCAGGTCGATCCGGGTGAGATCGCCCTGAAGATGATCGAGGGCATCGAGCCGGCCGAACAGGCCCCAGGAGCGGGCCCGCACCCGTGGGTGGAGAACGTCGAGGCCACCCTGGAGCTGCTGGACTACCAGGAGATGCACCGCCGCACCCTGTGGCTGGCCGTGCCCCTTAAAACCGACACAGGCGGCCTGCAGGTCTCCGCGCAACTCGGCGCGGCATGGGCCGAGATCACGCCGATGCTCGGCATGCGCCCGGCGCCCGTGGCCCGGCGCGAGGTGAGCGCCTACCGCGAGCAGGCCCTACGGGTTCAGGCCGCACTCGCCGGCGGCATCGCCTTCCGCCCCGCTCGCCCGGCGGAGATCGTGTGGATGATCCAGCACGCCCTCCACCGCGGCCTCGCGGAACCGTTGCTGGCCGAGGCCGAGACCAGCGACATGTACGGCGGACAGATCCGTAACGGCTTGCTGCGCTCCCCCAGCTACGCCGACCTCGGCCAGGTCCGCCTGCAAGAAGGCGGCATCGAGGCCGAACTCGACGACACGAGCGAGCTCAAGAACGCCGGCCGGTTCACGCGGTCGGGCCGCACCGCCTGGTGGCGGCTGAAGGCCACCTCGCCGCTCGGGCGGCGCTGGCTGCAGATCGAAACCGACGCCGGCATCGGCTATCAGGCGCACGTAGCACTGGCCGAGTGCCCACCCGCCGTCCCCCAGGACGCCGCCGACCTGTTCGCCCAACTGGAGACACTCGACTTCCCCGTCGACTACACCATCGACCTCACCCTCGTGCCCGCGGAGAAGGCCCGCGACCAGGTGCGGCGCAAGAAGAACGAACTCATCGACCAGGCCGACCAGTACGACGCCCGCCCCACCGGCATGCCCGCCTCGCTGACGGAGGCAGCGCGCGATCTGGGCGAACTGGATGCGCGTCTGTCCCGCACCAGCGTGGAGGTCGAGGTGCAGTCGGTGACGGTGCTGACGGTGTGGGGGCCGACCGCCGCCGTCTGCGACGCACGCGCCCGCGCCCTGGCCGCCCTGCTCGCCGGCGCCGACTACCGCGCGGTGCGCCCGGCCGGCCTGCAGGAGGCACTGTTCACCCTGGGCCTGCCGGGCACTGTACGGCCCGGCGTGGTACGGGAGTTCACCCAGCACCAGATCAGCGAGGACTGGGCGCTTTCCGGGGCCTTCACCGCTTCCGAGGTCGGCGACCCGAGCGGCATGTTCCTCGGCATCGACCTGGACTGCGGCACCACCCGCCCCGTGATGATCAACGTGGCGGATGCGCCCAAGGTGGACGCCTCGGCGTCGATGGGGATCGTCGGGGATCTCGGCGCGGGCAAGAGCGTGCTGCAGAAGCTGATCGCGGAGGCGGTGTGGGCGCGCGGCGGGTGCGCGATCTGCATCGACCGCACCCCGGTCCGTGAATGGGCGGCCTTCGCCGGCACCGCGGCCAAGGGCCGCGTCCAGATCATCGACGCCGCCCAGGCCGAGGTGTCCATCGACCCGCTGCGCATGTTCGACGGGCCCGAGGGACGGCACTACGCCCTGTCCTATCTCACCCTGCAACTCGGCATCGGCCCGATGAGCACCAGCGGCGAAGTCCTCCACCACGCCGTCGAGCAGGCCGCCGCCGACCCGGATCCGTCCATGCACCGCGTCCTTGAGGTCCTCGAGGAGATGACCGGAAGCGAGGGGGGCAAGCGCCAGGACGCGGCTGCCACCCTCGCCGGCCTCATCCGCGTCGTCGCCACCAACTCCCTGGCGGCGATGGTCTTCGACCCGAGGCTGCCGCCGGTACGGCTCGATGCCTCCAGCACCACCGACATGATCGTGATCACCACGACCGGTCTGAAACTGCCTCCCAAGGCCGCGTTCGACAAGCCCGAAGTGCTGCACCAGCAGCCGCTGGAGGCGCTGATCGGGCGTGCGGTGCTCTACCTGATCGCCGCGATCGCCCGGCAGACCGCGTTCGAGGACCCCGAGCGGTTCACCGCCGTGGTCCTGGACGAGCTGTACTGGCTGACCTCCTCCGCCGAGGGCACCGCCCTGGTCCACGAGATCCTCCACGACGGACGCAAGCACGGCGCCGGGCTCCTGGCCGGCAGCCACGACGCCGAAGAGCTCGGCCCAGACCGCGGGCTGATGGCCTACCGGGCGCTCGCCCGCACCGTCGACCGCGAACGTGCCCGCCGCGGCCTGGAGTTCATCGGCCTCGACTCCGCCAATGAAGAGCTGGTGAGGCTGGTGACGACCGGTCTGTCCCCGGTCGGGCACAAGGGCCGGGAGGGCGAGTTCCTGCTCACCTGCCCCCGGCAGAATACCGGCCGCATCAAGGCCGTCATCCCTCGCATTGCGCGTATCGCCGCCTCCATCACCACCACACCGGGACGCCGCGCCCCTGCCGGTCAGGGCACTGGTCATCGCCCGAAGGAGCACGTCTCGTGACCTCTTTCTCCCCCGCCCGCTCCCGGCGCATCGCCGTGGCCGCGACCATCCTCACGGTGATCGCCGTCGCCGTCGGCGTGCTTCTCCTGGCCCTGTCGATGAGCGTGCCGGAACCCTGGTGGCCGCACACCGGGCAGGCCTTCGCCACCGGCGCCCATGCCAGTCACCGCGACCGATGCGCGCCCATCGTGGGCCGGGCCAAGGCGTACTGCGAGCGCGGCGCTGCCACCTCCGCCTCGGGACACCACCCTTCGGGGGCGGCCTGGCGGCTGGTGCCGGCCGGAGCCGGCGTGGCCGCGCTCGCGGTGTGGCGCAGCCGGCGCGCGGCCGGGCAGAGGCGGGGCTGACGATGTTGCGTCCAGACCGCGGCACTTGGCGCTCGGCCGGATTCGTGGTGCTACTCACCGGTGTCTTCGTGGTGGTCAACACCCAGGTGGTGTTCGCGGCGAGCGGCAACAGCGAGAGGGGCGACCTGCTCGCTCCGCTGAACATCACCTCCTCCGAGGGGGTGCCGATCAACTCCTACGAACTGGACGCTTCAGGTGGCTCCATCGTCGCGTTCAAGTCCCAGGCATTGGCGTTCGCCATGTCGGGGCTGTTCACGCTGATCCGGCTGCTGGTCGGGCTGGCCGGGTGGTCCATCGAGATGACCTTGCGGTTTCCGCTGCTGAAGATCCTGACCCGTCCGGCCGAGCAGGTCGCCGACACCTACGACCAGGTGGTCGTCGACACGCTGGGGCTGAAGGGCCTGTTGTTGGCCTGGGCGTTCGTGTTCGCGGGTTTCATGATCGTGCGGGGTCGTGTCGGCCGTGGTCTGGGCGAGATCTTCCTGACGCTGCTCATCGCGGCGTTCGCGGCGTCCGCGTTCGTCCGTCCCGACTACCTGCTCGCCGAGGACGGGCCGCTCGGCCAGGGCCAGCAGGTGGCCGCCGACGTCGCCCGGCAGAGCGTCAACTCCTACCACTGGGGCGGCAAGGTCGCAGCCAAGGACCCTTGCGAGGGGATGGGCGGGAAGGCCGAACTCAAGTGCCTGCACCAGGAAGATGAGGCACCGGTCACCGCCGAGGAGGTGGCCCGCCCTCTGCAGGACTCGATCACCAACGCGCTGATCGTCAAGCCGTACATGCTGCTGGAGTACGGGCGCATCCTCGACCCGTCCAAGCCTTCCGATGCCAAGGCCTACGCCGTCCACCTGAAATGGATCACCGGCTGGTACCAGGCCGACGCCGGCACGAGCAACTGCGACACGCTCGCGCCGCCCATGCGGGACACCTGCGAGCAGAGGAAGGACGCCAAGGACACCTGCAGTCTGATCCACGGGGAGGCCAAGAAGTACTGCGAACGCGACCAGGGCCTGCCCGACACGGACACACTGCCGTCCCTGACCTCAGGCGACGACCTGCTGAACGCCTCACAGGCGATCGTCACCGACGAGGACCGGCAGTTCGCGGCCTTCCTCACCGACATGAAGAGAGCCGGGCCGGTCGGAAAAGCCTGCGCGGCTTATGCGGAGAAACCGACCTGGTGGCGCCTGGGCGGTGCCGCCTTGCTGCTCATCGCGGCGCTGTTCATCTGCGGCATGCTGCTCTCCAGCGCCATCGTGCTGCTGGGCACCCAGGGCGTGTGCGTGGCGGCCGCGGCCGCGGGCGGCGTCACCTTCGTCGCCGGCATGCTGCCCGGCCCCGCACGCCAGAGCGTGTGGAAGTGGCTGTCCCTGTGGGGCATCGCGGTCCTGGCCGTGGTCGCCATCTGCGCGTTCATCCCCTTCTTCGGGATCGCCGTCGACGCCACCATCACCAACGGTCCCGACCTGATGGTGGAGCGAATCCTGCTCATCGACGTCCTCGCCATCGCCGGCGCAGCCGGGCACCGCCGCCTGCTGGCATCCGTCACCTCCTTCGGCCGGCGGATGGCCATGCGGATGCGCTACGCCAAGGTCGGCGGCACCCACATGCCCGGCGACACCTCCGAACTCGGCGCCGCGCTCGCCATGAACTCCCCCGCCGCGCTGGGCGGATACGGCGCAGGGCTGCGCGCCTTCACCGGCCAAGGCGGCAGCAGGTTCGGGATGCTCGGCACCCGCCAGCGGCTGACGGGCGCGCTCACCTCCCTGTTCGACGGTACGGGCATGCCGGTGGACACCGGCCGTGTCCTCGCCGATGCCACCGCCGAAGCCGGGCGCGGTCTGGCCCCGCTGACCGCGGCCGCGGCCGCGGGCGGGCTAGGGGTACGGCTCGGCGCCAGGGGCGCGCACTGGCTGCTGATCGGACGGCGGCCGGACAAGGAGCAGTTGGCCAAGTGGCAAAAGCCCACCGCCGGAGGGGACCCAGGCGCGGGCGGGCCGTCGGGCGACGGGGACAGCGGTTCAGGCGGCATAGGACCGCGCCGGCCGGGAGGCCCGCCCGACCGGTACCGCAACGAACAGGGGCAGATCGTCGACCGCAACACCGGCCGGGTCCTGCACGACCAGAACACCGACCGCACGCTGCTGTCCACCCGGGCCCACAACCGGCTGGTCCGCTTCCGCGGCTACCGCATCCTCAACCGGGGCGGCCGGGCCGCGTACGGGGCAACAGTCGCTCTGCCCGCCCACGCCCGCCGGGCCAGGTCGGGGGGCTCGCGCTACTCCCAGGACGCCCGCCAGCAGGTGCGGGTCTGGGGCAACACCATCCGCGAGGACGGCCGGGCCTGGTCGGACACGGGACGTGACGTGGTCCGTGTCCTGCGGGAGAACAGCGACAGCGGCGGACCTGGTCCGTTCGCCGGCCGCCGCCTGCCGAGCGCAGCCACTGCGCCCGCTGCTCCCCGCCCGGCTGCCCCTGCAAGTCCTGCGCCCTCCCATCGTCCTCCGGGCGGTCCGGCCCCTGCCCCTGCCCCTGCACGACCCCCTCGGCCGGCAGGCGGCCCTGCGGCAACTGCGCCCCCAGAACCGCTCCCTGGCCGGGACGGCCCTCCGCCGCGGCCTCGGCCCGATCGCGGCGGGCCCGTGCTTCCCGGAGGCGCAAGCGCCCGCAGCCAGGCGCGCGAGGAGGCGCGGGCCCGAATGCAGGAGCTGATGCGGCGCACCGCGCCCGAGGCCGAACGTATGCGCCGGGAGCGGACCCGACGGCGGGACGAGGACGGTGAGGACGAGTGAGGCCGCCGGGACGCCGCATCCGGCGGTGGGGATGCATGGTGGCGCTGCTGATGTTCACCGCCGTGTGCTGTGCCGCGCCGGTCTCGAACGCGATCAGCGCGTACGTCGCGCTGAAGACCGGTGTACAGGACGACGGGGGGATCGCCGAGGGCGGCAGCACCGCGGACATCCCTGGCCGGATGCTGACCGCCTACAACAAGGCCGTCCAGCAGGTCGGAAAGTACGCGCCGAAGTGCCAAGGCCTGCGCTGGCCGATCCTCGCCGGGATCGCCAAGGTCGAATCCAACCACGCCATCGGCCGCACCATCGCCGCCAACGGCGACATCCGCCCAAAAATCTACGGAGTGCTCCTGGGCGGCTCCGGCCAGGGCGGCAACACCACCGTGGTCCCGGACAGCGACGGCGGCAAGTGGGACGGCACCGCCACCGGTGAACGGGCCGTAGGCCCCTTCCAGTTCCTGCCCTCGACCTGGGAGAGCGTCGGCAAGGACGGCAACGGCGATCATGTCACCGACCCGCACAACGCCGACGACGCCGCACTGGGAGCGGCCGTCTACCTGTGCGGAGGCGGCCGTGACCTGACGCAGCGCTCGCAGCTGAGGGCCGCGATCTGGCAGTACAACCACTCCAGCGAGTACGTCGCCGAGGTGACCGGCTGGATCGACCAGTACACGGCGGCCGCCACAGACCCTGGCCTGAAGAACCTGTCCGGCAAGGCGCGCACCGTGATCGAGGCGGCGCTCTCCCAGCGAGGGGTGCCCTACTCGTGGGGCGGCGGGACCGCGAGCGGCCCGTCGTACGGGTTCTGCTGCTCACCCAGCGGCAAGAGCGGCGCCCGCATCAAGGGCTTCGACTGCTCGGGCCTGACAACGTACGCGTACGCCGCGGCGGGCATACGGCTGCCGCGCACCGCGGCCGCGCAAGCAGGCCGCGGCCAGCGGATCCCCGCCGGTCTTGGCACCGGCGCCCTCAAGCCGGGCGACCTCGTCTTCTACGCCTACGCCCCCGGACGCGACTTAACGATCTACCACGTCGGGATCTACGTCGGCGGCGGCCGGATGATCAACGCCGCCCGCCCGGGCACCGCCGTCCGGCTGGACTCGGTCGGCGCCATGTCCGGCTTTGCGGGAGGAGTTCGGCTGCTGTGACCACCGCTCCATGGAGGCCCGCATGTGAGTTGGCCTTTTCGCATCGTTCGGTCCGTGGCCTGTCCAATTGGACAGGGCGATGAGAAGCCCACTCTCGCGGGTGGTGTTGGGTTCTGTACCGGCTCTTCGCGTCTTGTCGCCGCGTGTCCGGTGGGCCGTGCTGGCAAGCCTCGGCCGGGGCTGTGATCAAGGCCCCTCTGGCTTCGTACACCGGGCGGTGGTCATGGCGGTTCCTGTTGAGGTGCGCTACCGGCAGGAGGACGGGATTTCGTACAGACGACGCTGGACCGGGTGGTGGTCGCCGAGGTGGCGGCGGGGCTGCCGGTGCCGGAAGGGCCTGACAGCTGATGAGTAAGATCCACGACCCCTTGGGTCAGCGACGCGCACGCGCGAGCAACGCCGCATGCGGCAACGTCAGCAGACCATCCTCGTCAGCAAACTCCGAGCTGAACAGATCGAAGTGGCGCTTGATCTCGGCGCGGATGCCGGCGGTCTGGCTCTGCACCAGCTGCCCGCCGAACGCCACTCCACTCGCGGGACCGCTCCACCACTCGTCGGCGCTCGCGCGGTGGTCCCAACGCAAGGTCTCGCACACCGTCTCGCGTAGCCCCGTCGCATCCATCAGCCCCCTCAGGCCGCTCTCGTCACGGGGAAACTCATCCTCAGGAGCCAGCCCGGCGGGCAGATGTGCTGGACGCACCGCACCTGCAGCTTGGATTGCACGGCCGATCAAAGTCTGTCCCGGGGCCGGCGGCACCGCCCATATCGTCAATGCAATCCAGCCACCGGGCCTCACGACACGGCGCAGTTCGGCCAGGGCCACCTTGGGCTGGCCCACATGGTTCAGCACGAAGTTGGCCACGACGGCGTCAAACTCTCCATCGTTGAAGGGGAGCTCGGGAAGAGCGGCCACGCGCACGTCAGCAGCAGGTGCGGCCTGGATGGCCAACTCAACCATGGTTGGCTCCGCATCCACGGCCGTCACCGTCGCACCCCGGGCGCACGCGGCAGCAGCGACCGTCCCTGGCCCAGTCCCCACATCCAGCAACCGCGCGCCTGGTCCTACCTCGGCCGCATCGAGCAATTGCGGCACCGGATAGGCGCACAGCTTGGCGAAGCTTCCGGCATAAGCGGGACCCTGGCCCGCCCAGATCAGCCGCTCACTCTTGTCGAACGCCGTCATCGTCACCGGCACCCTCCCCGACCTCAGCCAAGATCGCGTGTTGTCACGACCCTAGCCCACCCTCTGATCAGCGCGGACGGCTTGGAGACAAGTAAGCAGCGACATCACTCCCTGTCCGTTCTCCGGCCGAGAAGCGGAGATAGGGGTGAGAAAACCCTGCGGACAGATCGATGAGAAGGAGTTCGAATGCCCAGCTCACGAAGGTCCGGCCGGACACAAACATGGAGAACCTACACCCCACGCTCACCCCGTGCGCTGTTGCTGAGCACCGTCATACTCGCCGTCGCCGGCATCGCCCTGCTGGGCGTGCCGCATAGTCAGCAGCCGCCGGCCCCGGCGGCGTCCCCGGCCTCGCGCGCGACCGCAGGTTCATCATCCTCGCCGTCCGAGGGCGTTGCGTCTGCCCAACCGGCCCTTAGCAGGGGTGACTCCGCGGCGCCTGCCGCATCGGCGCCGTCGGCGTTCAAGTCCGCTCTGCCGGCGCATGGCGAGGGCGCAGCAGGTGATCGGGGGATCCAGCGGTCGCTTGAGGCGGCCTGGCCGGCCGACCTTCCCGCCGCCGATGCACGCCAGTTGCTCGCCGATGGTCGCGCGCTGCTGCGCGCGGACGCCACCGGCACCGGCCGCGGCAAGTGGCCAGGCGTCTTCCCCGGCTCGGGCCAGGTGGCTCCGGCGTTCGCCACCGCGCGTTTTCGCATCCAGGCCGCGATCGCCCGCCGCGACTACAGCCCGGACAAGGCGGTGGTCCATCTGGTGTGGGCGGGCACGGACCGCGGCGGCACCTTCACCGACCTGCGCATCACCGACTGGCACTTCACCCGCACGTTCAAGAAGGGAGCAGCGACGTGGATGCCGCAGCCCCGTACCTGACCGGCCCAGCCGATCCGGCGGCTGCCGGTCGGGTACTCGGCCCTGTCACCGGCCTGGTCGACGCCGCCGGCTGGCTCTATGCCCACTGGTATCTGCTCGCGGCGGCCATCGCCGTGTGCTGGGGCGTGTGCGAGCTGGTCGTCCGCCGGCTCGCGGGCACGGCCTCGGCCCAGCGGATGGCGCTGGAGCTCGTCTCCACCCGGCACTTCGACCCGAGTGCGGAGGAGATCTTCCGCCGCGGTGTCCAGCTCGCCCGCGCCTGCAGGGCCATGCCCTGGTGGGCGCCCCGCCGGGCGAAGGCCGTGCAGATCCGGCTGCGCGCGGACGGCAGCACGCCGCTGCGCTACCGCATCGAGGGCCCGGCCGGCGGGGAACGGCTTTTGTCCATCACCCCGTTCGGGCCGGACGTCACCGTAGAGCGGGCCCTGCCGATCGCCGACAAGCCCCGTGACCACGTGGTACGGGCGGAGTTCCTCCTGCGCGGCAAACCCACCGCGCCCTTGCGTGAAGTGCCGCTCACCCCCGACCCGCTCCAGCCGCTCGTCGACGCCGTGGCCGACCTGCGCGCCGAACTCGGCGACCTCGCCGAAATCCGCCTCGACATCCAGCGCGCCCCGAAGTGGGCACTGCGGGCCCGCCGCCTGCAGCTCATGGGCGCCGCACGCCGAGCCGAACACCGCGAGGCCCAGCGGTCCGCGCGCTGGCTGCGGCAGGACGCCAGCGGCATCGAGGACTCCCTGGGCTGGCAGCTGCAGCAGCTCCTCAGCGACAAACCCAGCTCAGTCGCCGGCCGGCGGCTGGTGATGCCGCCCGTTCCCCGGCGGGTCGACCCGGCTGAAGCACTGGGCAAACTCGCCGAGGACGACCACCTGGTCCGCATCCAGCTGCTGGTGATGTGCGCCTCGAACACCGCCGGGCGCGCCCAGGCCCGTCTGGCCCAACTCCAGGCCGCCTTCGACGTGTTCGGCAGCCGCTCGCGGTGGGCCATGCGCGGATGGCGCCTGGGGCCATGGCGGATCGGCGCCGACCACTGGCCCACCCGGCGCGGCTTCGAGCGCCGCTGGAATCTGGGGCACTGCCAGCCGCCCCGCCCGAACTGGGTGAGGCTGGAGGAACTGACCGGCCTGCTCAAGCCCCCCACCGTCCACTGCCGCCTGCCGGTCCTCGCCAGTGACCTGCCGACCTTCGAACTCGGCAAGCCCGCGTTGCTGCTGCAGGGCATCTACCGGGCCCCGGACGGCCGGGAGCGACTGGTCGCCACCTACGCCGAGGAGACCCTCTTCGAAGTCGGGACGGGCAAGGCGGGCGGCGGCAAGACGGAGAGGGCCCTGGCCCAGGCGATCGGCTGGGCACACGCCGGCGGCGGGCTCGTCTTCGTCGACCCGCACCGCGACTCGTGGCCGCGCGCGTTGCCGTTCCTGGCGCACGAGATGCTGATGCCGCGGATCGCGCTGATCGACCTGGGCGGTCTCGGCCCCAACCCGCGGGTGAGCTCGTGGAATCCGCTCGGCATGCACCACGGGCAGGCGGCGCACGAGGTCGTCGAGGCGATCGCCGACGCCTACGCCTCCGCACTCGCCTGGGACGACGCAACCGCCCCGCGTGCGCTGACCATCCTCACCGCCGCGCTCACCGTGCTGGTCGCCATCAACGAGGCCGCCTGCCAGGCCAGCCGGCCCCAGGACCAGGCCACGCTCTTCCACATCCGGGCTCTGCTCACCGACGCCGCCTTCCGCACGGCAGCGCTCACCGCGGTCGCGGCCCAACTGGATGAAGAGACCCGCGCATGGTGGCAGGCGGTATTCCCGACCCTGCCGAACGACACGTTCGCCGTGGTCCTCAACCCGATCACACGTCTTGCCGCCAACCCCATCACCCGCGCCTTCCCCGGCCAGCCGACCGGCGTGTACAACATCCGCACGGCGATGGACACGCGCATGGTCGTGTGGGTGTGCCCGGGCGACAACGGACCCACCGACCGCCTCCTGACCGCCCTGCTCGCCCGGGACCTGCTGCGAGCCGCCCGCTCCAGACGCGACACCCCGCAAGAGAAGCGGGTGCCATTCCGCCCGTACTTCGACGAGCTGATCACGCTGACCGGCGCAGCCCCGGAGACCATCGCCGCCATGTTCGAGGACTTGCGCAAGTACAAGTGCCACATCCACGGCATGACCCAACTGCTGTCCCGCCTTCCCACGCCGGTGCGGCTGTCCCTGCTGCAAAACGCCTCCACCCTGGCCACCACCGCCGGGTCGAAGTCCGCCATCGCGCCGATCACCGCCGAGTGGGGCGACGACCCCGGCCCCGACCGCATCGCCACCATGGAGCGCTTCGAGCACTACGTCTCCATGAACGTGCACGGCCGCCGCATCGGACCCATCCAGCTGCGCGGACCCCATCTCGACGACGCCTTCGCCACCCTGGCCCGCCCGCAGCAGGCCGGTGCACTGCAGCGGGCCGCACACGCGAACGCCCAGGCACTCCCACTGGACCAGCTCACCGAACGCGCCGCCGGCCAGCTCGGCCGCGTCGCCGCCTTCCTCGCCGCGCACTCCCCGGCCGACGCCGCTGTCCACCTGCCGAAGGAGAAAAACGAATGGACCTGACCACCGCCCAGCCCAAGGACCATGCAGCGGGCTTCACGCCTCGCCCCACCGAATCCCTCGCGCATCAGCTCCTGGCCGCACTCGCCCAGCACCGCCTGGCCTCCACCCATCAGCTGCGCCTCCTGCTGCGGCCCAACCGCTCCCGCCAGTCGGTCTCCCAGCGCCTGAACGATCTACTCGGCGAGCACCTGGTCGACTTCGTCGTGCTGCCCCAGTCCCATCGCACCCGCATCTGGTACCTCACGCCGAAGGTCGCCCGGCTCACCAGGGACTGGCCCGCGCTCCGCAGCCGCCCCCCGTATCCGATCACCTCGGCGACGGCCGCCTCACTGAAGACCCCGCACACCCTCACCGTCCTGCGCACCCACCTGGCGTTCGTCGCCGACGCCCGCCAACGAGGCGACGAGCACGGTCACCTGGACTGGACTCCCGAGGTGTTCCACGCGATCGGCGACCAAGACAGGCTCGTCGCCGACGCGGTCATGCATTACACCCTCATCGAAGGCGAACAACGGTGCAAGCTACGGGCGTTCGTCGAGATCGACCGCGCCACCATGAGCAGCGAACGCCTGGCCGCGAAGCTCATCGAGTACGCACGGCTGTGGACGTACGAGCCGCAGCCCGCCGGCCGGCGGCGGCAGACAGGCCAGCCCGGCTGGCTGCGCTGGTACCCAGTGTTCCCCCGGGTCCTGTTCGTGCTGACCGGCGCCTCACGCCAGACGATGGACAACCGCATCAGCGACCTCAAGACCATGGCCACCCATCATCCACTCGTGGCCGGCCTGGCCCGCGAGATACCGCTGGGAGCGGCCGTCCTGGACGACCTGGACAACCGCGGCCCCACCTGCGACGTCTGGACGCCTCTGGCAGGCGACCAGCCCCGGCCGTGGACCCAGCTGTGACACCACGCCTCTCTGGCCGAGTGTCGCAGCCTTGCAACTGCGCCCGCAAGCCTTGAAATTTGCTCACGCGAACACATAGTTTGTCTCGCGCAACGGGGTCCAACCTTGAAACGTCACTGCTGTGCACTGTTGTTAGGGGATGACGCATGCCACTAGCGCCTCGCGTAATTTGCACTTCTCAAGCGGTTCGCCGCGGCGAGTGGCTCACCCGGATAAAGGCCGTCTCCGTGCGCCGGGAACTCTTGCATGCCTCACGGGAGCGGCGACTTCGACATCCCGACCAGGGCACGGTGCGCTCCCCTCTCCCCGACTGGCACGTCACCCTCGACATCGGCGCGCTCTGGCTTTGCAGCCGAGGTGCGACGAGGAAGCCATCCCTGCCCCCAGTCAGTCCACATCGCTTTGGCACCGGCCACCGCCACGCCTTTGCCACCTCAGGCCTCGTCTGTCTGCGGCCAGTTAGATCTCCCCGCTCGCGGCCACTTCAGCTCCCCACCGCGGCCACTTCGATTCCCCGCTGGCGGCCACTTCGCGTACGCAGAGTGGGGTCATGCTCGGCGGCGCTCGCCCCACCACGGCAGGATCGGAGGCAGGTCGCCGAGCCCGCGGCTTGGCCGCTTCGGCATCGGCGACTCCCCGTCGTCCCCGTCCCAGCGGCGTGCGTATTGATCTGGGAGGCTGCCCCAGCCCCAGTAGGGAACCGGACGGTCGGGTGTCTCGCCGAGTTCATCGTGGGGGTCGATGCGCTTTTCCGCCACCGTGCACAGGTGGGCCCAGTCGTCGCCCATGTCGAAGACGTAGGCGAACTGTTCGCCGACCTGGAGCCTGCTCAGTTTGGTGGCATGGCCGTCCACGGTACCGTCCGGGGCCTCGTCGTCCCACCAATCCAGGGGGCTGACCCGGGTGCCGTCGGACAACGTAAACAGATGCAGGTGGGCCAGGTCCCAGCGACCGAAGGCGAGATCGATGGCCGCGGCGAACTGGGCGAAAGAATGCGAGCGCGCAGCGGCGAAGAGCCGCCCGGGGCGAGGCCACAGGTCTGCCCCGTGCCCGGAGACCAACTCCACCCGGATGGACAGCCAGGTACGTGCCACGATCACAACCCTTCATGCGTCAGGTTCCCGAGCTGGCACCGAGGCTACTGAGTGTGACTGCCAATTGGGGAATCGAGCTGGTCGTACGTGGAGACTTTCTACTGGCCGCCGACACCTGCCCCTGCGGCGTGCCGTTGCCATCCAGGGCGCGCGCCAGCCGAAGCCCCGAGCGACACGTCGATTGCCTGCCACCGCGCGAGTTCGGCGAGAAACCGACGTGTGGAGATTTCATTCCCGCTCCCGCCAACTCCGCTCAACCCTGCGAGTACCTCCCGAGACACGCGGTGGAACGAGCGAAGACACCAGACTGCAAATCGACATCCGGTTCCGAAAGTGACCGGATACGTCTCTTGTTGGTCGAGTGAACGGCAGTATCACGCTGGGAAGTTGACCGGCATATGCGTAACCTGACGACTACGCCATGCGTATCAGTGCAGCTCTACCAGGTTCTACAGGCGAGCGCCTGCCGCCGCACAAGGCGCGCCGAACGGGGAGGCAACTTGAACCGCCGCACACACAGGATTCCTCATTCCGCTGTTCGCTTCCGAAATCTCGTAGCAGCGTCCGTCTCGCTTGGTGTGCTCGTCCTGACCGCCTGCAGTTCCTCCCACGGCGACAACAAGGCCTCGGTGCACCCTTCGGCCCCTGCTCCGCCGTCGGCGTCAAGCTCCGCGGCAGACCCGGAAGCAGCAGAGAAGGCAGCAGTCCTCATGGCCTATGACGCCTTCTGGTCGGAGCAGGTCAAGGCGTACGCCCGGACTGACATCAAGGGCACTGAACTCAAGAAGTACGCCACTAAGGATGCCCTCGGCAGGACCATGGGCGACCTGCTCATGATGAAACAGGCCGGCACGGCCACGAGCGGTGCCCCGACCCACCAGGCTGCAATCACGTCACTCACGCTCACGGGATCGGTCCCCAAGGCGACGCTGCAGGACTGCCTGGACATCTCGAACTGGAAGACGATCAAGAAGAGCACAGGCAAGGTGCAACCGTTTCCGTCGAACCAGCCGCTGCGCTACATAACCACGGCCAAGGCGGAGAAGTGGGGGAAGCAGTGGATGTTCACGAAGCTGACTCCCGACGGGAAACGCACGTGCTGACACGGCCGTTAGTGGCCCTGTTCGTGGGCGCCGCCACCCTGACTGCGGCGGTGTCGCCAGCGGCAGCCGATGACGGCCCGGTCATCGGTGGAGGCTGCAGGGGCGCCAGTAGTTGGGTGACGGTGTGCGTGCAGAAGCCGGGGACTCCTGGGAGCTCGGGCAAGAACCAGGGGCCAGGCAAGCAGACGGGCAACGGCGAGAAGGCCGGTCCGCAACTCTGCGCAGAGGAGCGCCTGGATCCCCAACCGCCCGCAAGCGACCCGGTATGGAAGGGGCACAAGCCCGGCAACGGCGCGATCTACACCCGTGTCTGTGTCAGTGACGTCGTTTCGGCCGCTGCAGGCAATCTCAATATGGGAATGCCGTGGGTGCCGCAGGTCTTCTGGGCGGCCCAAGCCCCAGCGGCGAACGTCGATCCTGAGCAACTGGCCCGGGAGGCCGTTGACCGGATGCTCCTGACCGGCCCGGACATCGCCAGCCCGCATGCCGCAGGTCGGTATGTCGTCGGCATGCCGATGTGGCTGTGGGTTCGCCCGTCGCCCACCACGTACGGTCCGAACACCGCGTCGGCGTCGCTGGCTGGGGTCACAGTGACGGCAACCGCGAAAGTTGCGCAGATCAACTGGCAGATGGGCGACGGGTCGCGCGTCACCTGCAAGGGTCCTGGCACTCCGTACGCGGACTCGTACGGCAAGCAGGACTCGCCGACCTGTGGCCACACCTACAACACCACGTCCGCCGACCAGGAGAACGGGAAGTACACGGTGTCGGCTACCGCGACTTGGACCGTGAACTGGCAGGACAACGCCGCTGGCGAGACCGGCCAGTTCAACGAGACCCGTCAGTCTCAAGTGCAGGTGGCAATCGGCGAAGTACAGGTCGTCAGGTAACGCCACCGGGAGGACAGAACGGTGAGCAAGACCCACACACGTATAGACACGCCCCTGACCGGAGCCCCCCAGCAGGGACGCGTGGCGGGGCCGGTAGCTCCCCCACGGGTCTCGGCGCGCAGGCGCCGTCCAGGTGTCATCGCCTTGTCTCTGGCGTTGATCGCTGCCGGAGGCGCGGGAGTTGCGGTTCTGCTGCTGCAGGTCGGTCACCGCACGGAGGTGGTGACCGTGGTCCGCGACGTCCAGGTCGGCCAGGTGCTCACCGAAGGCGACCTGGGGAAGGCCTCCATTTCCCTGGACCCGGCCGTCAAGGCGGTACGCGCAACGGACCTGGACTCGGTGGTGGGCAAACGGGCGGCGGTGGAGCTCAAGCCCGGCTCGCTGTTGGCGCCGTCACAGGTGACGAAGGACTCCCTGGTGAAGGCCGGCGAGCAACTGGTACCGATCGGGCTGAAGCCGGAACAGGTGCCGGCCACCGCGCTCGTGCCGGGGCAGAAGGTGGAGCTGGTGCACGTCCCGGCCCAGGGCCAGGATGACACCGGTAAGACTTCTGACACCGCGCCGCAGACCCTTCAGGGCCGGGTCGTGAAGGCCTCTGAGGCCGCTCCGGGCACGGGGATTGTGGTCGTCGATGTCGCCACCTCCGCCACGGACGGGCCCACGGCGGCCGCCTGGGAGTCGGCGGGCACACTGCGCCTGGTCCTCACCGCTGCGGACGGCAACTGATGGCTGTGATCGCGCTCGCAGGCTGCAGCGGCGCACCCGGCGTGACCACAAGTTGCCTGGCCCTGCTTTTGTCGTGGCCGCTGGAGGCGGGCCGGCGGATGATCCTCGCCGAGTGCGACCCGGACGGCGGGGCGGTGCTGCACGGGTTGCTGCAGGGCACGCTCGGCGACCGATACGGGCTGCGCAACCTCTCGGTCGCCGCGCGCAAAGGCGAGTTCAGTGACGCTTTCTGGCGGCAGCTGATCGACCTGAGCAGTGAGGACGGCACGAAGGAGTCACCGCGTGACCGGCTGCTGCTGCCCGGCGTCACCGATCCCACGCAGTCGGTGAGCCTCGGCCAGGTGTGGAAGATCTTGGCGCAGATGTTCCGTGGCATCGAGGCCGAGAGCGGCCACGATGTCCTGATCGACCTCGGCCGCCGTGGGGCGTATGGGCCCTCGGGTGTTCTGGCCGAGCAGTCCGACGCCACGTTCGTGGTGGTCCGCAATACCCTGCGCTGCCTGCAGGCAGCGGAGGGCCGGGTACGCGCGCTGGAGGAGCGCGTAGGTGACGTCGGCGTGCTGGTGATCGGCGAGGGCCCGTATCCCGCGGGCGAGGTGCAGCGTGTGCTGCAGGTGCCGGTGATCGCCACTTTGCCGTACGCGCCGAGGGACGCCCGTGTGCTGTCCGACGGTGCCGAGCAGCCGCGCCACTTCACCAGGTCGCCGCTGATGAGGGCCGCCCGCACGTGCAGCACGCTGCTCGTGCAGCGGGCCGCCCTGCGCCGGGCACGCCTCGACCCACGCCCCACGCGCACGGCAGGCGGGGAGGTGAGCCATGCACGCTAGGCCCCTGCACCCCGACCCCACGGTCACACCGCCGCCCCGGGAGCGGACACACCAGACCAGCGGCATGCCGACCCCTGCGGGGGCTGCCTCGAGTACGCAGGTGCTCGGCGCGGCGGCTCCTGAGATCATTGTCGACTACCGGGTGGCCCGGGGCATTGCCTCCCAGGTCGCCAGGCAGCGCGAGGAACTGCTGAAGACCAAGCCCCGTATGGATGGGGCCGGCGAGGAGCAGCGCTGTTTGAACTGGATCGCCGAGGCCGTCGCGCTGTGGTCGGACGCCCAGGCGATGACACCGCAGGAGGACGAGGCGCTGCGGCGGGCCGTGTACGACCTGCTGTTCCGGGCCGGCCGGCTCCAGCCGTACCTGGACGATGAGCGGGTTGAGGACATCATCATCCAGGGCCCGCACGAGGTGTGGCTCGACTACGGCGACGGCGAACGCCGCCGGGTCGGCCCGATCGCGGACTCCGAAGAGGAACTCCTGGAGCTGCTGCGGGAGTTGGCCCGGGGATCCGGGCACAGCGAGCGCACCATCTCCACCGCGAACCCCACCCTCGCCCTGTCCCTGCAGGACGGCTCGCGCCTGCAGGCCATCACCGGGCTCGGGCCGATGACCTACGCGGTCATCCGCCGGCACCGGGTCTCCCACGCCACTCTCGACGATCTCGTGCGGCTGGGCACCATCGATCCGGTCCTGCGCGAGTTCCTCGGCGCGGCCGTACGCGCCGAGAAGAACATCATGATCGCGGGGAAGCAGAAGGCCGGGAAGACCACGCTGCTGAGGGCGATGCTCAAGGAGTTCGACCCGGAGTGCCGCTTCGCCACCATCCAGACTGAGGACGAGCTGTTCGCCCACGCCAACGGCTACCACAAGCAGGTCGTGTCCCTCGTCGGGCGTGAGTCCAACGGAGAGAAGGACCCGGCCGGGCGGAGCGCCGGCGAGGTCACGCTGCTGGACCTGATGCATCCGGCGCTGAGGATGTCGCTGGAGCGGATCGTGGTCGGTGAGGTCCGCGGCCCCGAAGTCGTCGCCATGATGCAGGCCTTGACCAACGGGTCGGGCGGCAACCTGTGCACCATCCACGCGCGGCGGCCAAACATCGTCTTCGACCGGATCGCCGAGCTGTACGCGCTCGCCCAGGAGAACCTGTCCGAGCAGCTCGCCTACCGGCAGACCGCCAACGGTCTGGACTTCATCGTGTACGTCGACATGACGGACGAGACGCAGATCGGTGGCCGCCGCCACCGCTACGTCTCCCACGTCCTGGAACTGACCGGGATCGGGGAGAGTGGCCGGCCCGCCACCAATGAGGTCTTCTCCCCCGGAGCTGAGTGGGGGGAACTGCGGGCGGTGCCGAGGATGGACCCAGGCTGCATCGACGACCTGCGGCGGGTCGGCTTCGACTCGGCTCTGCTCCAGGAATCGTACGGGGCTTGGTCGACGCCGCTGCCGCTGAAGGTGGGGTGAGCCGATGACGCTGCTTTTCGGGCTGCTGTCCGGCATGGCCGTGATCGGTGGGCTGATCGGGGTCGTGGCGGGTCTCGTGGGTACCACGGCACCGCGCAGGGCCCCGCTGCTCAAGCGCTGGCAGGCGGCCTGGCGCGGTGGGAAGAACCAGAGCGAGGACGCCCGACTGAGGCGGCGGACCCTCCTGGTCGCGGCCGGCGTGGTGTTCGCGTGTGTGTGGCTGGTCTCGGGGAACTTCGTCGGCGGTGCGCTGCTCGGCGCAGCCGTCATCGGCGTGCCCTGGCTGATCACCCCGGCGCAGATGGCGCAGGTGCGCATCGGCCAGCTGGAGGGCTTGAGCGAGTGGACGCAGCGGCTGGCCGGTCTGCTGAGGCTGGGCATGGGCCTGGAACAGGCGATGGTCAGCAGCCGTCAGGGGGCACCGGACGAACTTGCCGGGCAGATCGTCAATCTGTCCGACCGGCTGCGTCTGGGGTGGCGTCCGGATGGGGCGCTGCGCGCGTTCGCCGAGGAACTGGACGATGTCACCGCGGACAAGGTGGTCGCCGCGCTCATTCTGTCGGCGGGCGACCGCGGCCCCGGCCTGGCTCAGGCCTTGGAGGACCTGTCCGGCACCGTCCGCGAGGAGGTCGCCAAGAAGCGCGCCGTCGAGGCGGACCGGGCCAAGCCCCGCACCACCGTGCGGTGGATGACCGTCATCACTGTGGGCGTCGTGGTAGCCGGGTTCTTCGTGCCCGCCTACACGAAGCCGTACTCCACCCTCCTCGGACAGCTCGTGCTGGCCTTCCTGACAGCCGCCTTCGTCGGTGTGCTCGCCCTGATGCGGCAGCTGGGCAGTTTCCGCCGCATCCCCCGCTTCCTGGTCACCGACCCGACCAGCACCGTCCGTCTGCCTGTGCCCGCCCCGGAGCCGGGCCTGCCGATCGCCGCCCGGGAACCGGAAGGAGCCGCCTCGTGAACCTGCTCCCCGTGGTTGTGACCGGCGGTACGGTCGGCGCCGGCGTCGCCCTGCTGATCCGCGAACTGCTCCAGCCCCAGCCCGCGTTGGGGCCGGCCTTCAAGCGCAGCGCCCCTGCAGCGATGACGATGCCCGAGCCGGAGCTGGACCGCGAGGAGGTGTGGGGCCGGTGGCTGCTGGCCCGCCTGAAGCGGCTCCCGGGCGTGAGGGTCCCCACCACGAACCTGGCCCTGCTCGGGCAGGGGCCGGGTGCGTTCATGCTCAAGAAGACCGCGCTCGCCGCGCTGGGTCTGCTCTGCCCGGTGATCGCCACGATTCCGTGGATCATCGCGGGCGTGGACCTGCCGTTCTACGTGCCCGTCGGCGTCGGACTGATCGTCGCGGCCCTGCTGTTCATCACCCCGGATCTGGCGGTGCGGGACCAGGCCAAGCGGGCGCGGGAGGAGTTCGCGCACGCCCTGTCCGCCTACCTCGACCTGGTCGCGCTCAAGCGGGCCGCCGACGCCGGGCCCGCCGAGGCCCTGGAGAAGGCCGCCGAGGTCGGCGAGGGCTGGCCCTTTGTGTATCTGCAGGGCGCACTGCGCCGGGCCCGGCTGGAAAAGATCCCGCCGTATCAGGCGCTCACGGAACTCGCCCACGATTACGAACTGCCCCACTTGGACGACGTCGCCGACATCATGCGCGGCTCAGCGACCGACGGCGCCGCCGTCTACAAGGCGCTGCGGGCCCGCACCGCCGCCCTCAATGCCGAACTGCTGGCCGATCAGGCCGCCGAGGCGAATGCGGCCAGCGAAAAACTGACCGCCCCAGGGGCGCTGCTCGCCGTGCTGGTGATGCTGCTGATGGCGTTCCCCGCGGTCATCCGCATGCTCACCGTCTAACGCCCTCCCCGACTCGCTTCCCCCCCACCGCCCCTTTTTGACTTGGAGGAGCCCAGACCATGAAACACGCCGCAGCCCGCGCATGGTGCCTGGTGCACTGGCTGACCACACGTCTCGACGAGAGCCTTCAGGATGCCAGACGGCAGCCTGACCGCGGTGACATCAGCATCACCACCGTGATCATCTGGGTGGCAGCCGTCACCGGCGCCCTGCTGATCGCCGGAACCATCGCGGTCGTGATCACCAAGTACAACGGCAAGCTCAGCGGACTGTGATGCGTCGCCCCGAGTGGCTGAAGGACGGGTGGCAGGGCCGAAACTGGCGGGACGACCGCGGGGAGGCGTGCATCCAGATGGCGATCGTCTTCCCCGTCGTGCTGCTGGCGACCGTGGCCGTCATCCAGGCCTCCATGTGGTACTACGCACGCCAGATCGCGCTGACCGCGGCCCGCGAGGGCGCCTCCGCGGCTCGCGCCTACCAGTCGAGCCCGTCCGACGGCGCGGTGCGGGCACGCAGTGTGCTCGCCCGCACCGCGGGCGACAGCCTGCGCGGCTACAGCGTCTCGGCGACCAGCAACGGCGAACGCGTCAGCGTGCAGGTCAGAGGGACGGCCATGTCGATGATCCCCGGTCTGCCGGGCCTTCGGATCAGTCAGTCGGCTTCCGGCCCGGTGGAGAGGTGGGTGCCGGGAGGGTGAACCACGTGCATTCCATCGCCCGGTTGGCTCGCGGCCTGCGCGGCGATGAGGGCAGCGCCGCGATCGAGGCCGCCATCGTCCTGCCGTGTCTGATCATGTTCGTCTGTCTGGCCATCGCCGGCGGACGCATCATCACCTCCGGCTCGAAAATCGATGCCGCTGCACAGGACGCGGCCCGGGAGGCCTCCATTCACCGCACGGCGGCTTCCGCCCAGAGTGCCGCGCAGGCTGCGGCCGCCGAGTCCCTGGACGATCAGGGCATCAAGTGCGCATCGACATCCGTCCGCGTCAACACGGGCGGTCTCAGCGTGCCTGTCGGGCAGGTCGGCGCGGTCACCGTAACCGTGACCTGCACGGTCGATCTGTCCGACCTCCTGCTTCCAGGCGTCCCAGGAGCGAAAACGCTCACGGCATCGGCGACCTCGGTGGTGGACCAGTACCGGATGCGGGGGGATGGATGATCTTCCGGCAGATCTGCCTGCGCCGGGCGCGGCTGGACGACCGGGGCGGCGTCACCGTGTTCGTCGCCGTGTGCGTCATCGCGCTGATCGGGATCATCGGCGTCGCCGTCGACGGCGGCAGCAAGATGCGTGCCACGGAACGCGCGGACTACATCGCCGGCGAAGCCGCACGGGCAGGCGGGCAGGCCATCGATCCCACCGATGCGATCAGCGGAACAGCGATCGTCGTGGATCCGCAGGCCGCGGCCGCCGCAGCCCAGTCCTACCTGCGCTCCGCCGGTGCCACCGGCACCGTCAGCGTCTCCGGCGACGGCAAGACGCTCACCGTCACGGTCACCGGCACCTACGACACGAAGTTCCTGTCGGTAGTGGGGATCGGCTCTCTGTCGGTGACCGGCCACGGCAAGGCCACCCTCCTGCACGGCGTGACCGCACCCGATGAAGGAAACTGATGCGCACCACCCCCTCCCCCACCACGGCAGCCGGCCGCACCCTGGCGCGGGTTCTCAAGGCCGGCTTCAGTCTGCTGGTCCTGGCGGTCGTACTCGCCGGGCTGCCGCTGCTGCTCGCCTGGGCCACCCCGGTCATCTGGGCTGCCACCCACGACGACGCCATGCACCTGCTGGAGCGGCAGGACACCGGCAGCGTGTTCCTGCTGCTGCTCGCCGGCGTGGGCTGGATCGGGTGGGCGCAGTTCGCTTTCTGCGCCGTCCGCGAGCTCATCGCGCAGGTACGGGGCCGTACCTGGCATGCCCCGCGCGGGATGGGCGCCTCGCAGCGCGCCGCGGCCCTGCTGATCGGCAGCATCCTCGTGCTGCTGCCGACAGGTTCGGCTCTGGCCTCCGACGCCCAGGCCGCCCCCACCACCACCGCGGCCCGCATGCCCGGGCAGGCTAAGACGCCGCAGGCCACCGCGCCCGAGCGGGGTAAGACGCCCGCAGCGAGCACAGCAGCATCCGGCACGACGTACACGGTGCGCGAGAGCCGGCCCGCACAGAGCCTGTGGGGCATCGCCGAACGGGAGTTGGGAAACGGCGAGCGGTGGCGGGAGATCGCCGCCCTGAACGAAGGCCACACCATGGTCGACGGCACGGTCTTTAGTGCGAACAGCTTTCTGCAGCCCGGCTGGCAGCTTCGGATGCCCCAGACCGCCGCAGCCGCGGGCGGGGTCCATACGCAGGGGGGTGACAGCACGCCGGCGGCCGACGAGAAAAGTGAGCACGTCGTCACCGTCCAGCCGGGCGACTACCTGTCGAAGATCGCCAAGAAGGAACTCGGCGACGGCGACGACTGGCCGCAGCTGTTCCACGCCAGCCGGGGCACGCCGCAGCCGCACGGCCTGCCCGCGATCACCGACCCGAACGTCATCTACGCGGGGCAGCAGGTCACCGTGCCCGGCACCCAGGGCGACCAGCCGTCCCAGGACCGTGACCAGGGTGACGAGGCGGGCGGTCAGGCGACCACTCCCCCAGCCACCCAGAAGCCCGGCAGTGAGCAGAAACCGGGCGAGGGCACGGCGGACGAACAGACACCCCCGCCGAGCCAGACCACCACACCCACACCACAAGCGTCGGCCACCAGCACACCGGCCAGCCGCCCCGCCGAGCAGCCCGGGCAGGACCAGGCATCTGAGTCGGCAACGACTTCCGCGAACCCGCCCAGCGTCAGCACGTCGCCCTCTGCCGCCTCCCCATCACAGTCAGCCAAACCGTCCCACTCCGCTGCAGCCTCCTCCCCCGCCGCCACAGCGAACCAGACCCCGGCACCCGCGCCGGCCGGCAGCCCGCTGAACCTGCGCACCGTTCTCGGCGCCGGCGCACTGCTCGCGGCCGCCATCACCGGCGCCCTCGCCCTGCGCCGTACGCTGCAACGCCGCCGCCGAAAGCCCGGCCAGAAGATCGCCATCGCGTCGCAGACGTCGACGGCCGAGGCCCAGCTGGCAGCGGCCGCAGAGCCAGGCGGCGCTGCCCGCCTGGACGTGGCGCTGCGCACCCTGGCCCACCAGGCAGCCCAGGAAAAAGACGCGCTCCTGCCGCCGCTGCGGGCCGCCCGGCTCACAGCCCGCGCGGTGGAGGTACTGCCCGAGAATCTCGCCCAGGACCCTGCGCCACCTTTCGTCTCCGGACAGGGCGGATGGTGGATCCTGCCTGCTGATGCCGTCCTCCTGGACGAAGACGACGCCCGCGAGGTGCCGGCACCGTATCCGGCACTGGTCACGATCGGCACCAACGAGACGGGCGACCTCCTCCTACTCAACCTCACCGGGCTGCCCGCACTGCTGCTCGACGGCAACCCCGTCCACATCACCGAAGTGTGCACCTCACTCGCCCTGGAACTCGCCATGAGCCCATGGGCGTCCGACGTCGAGATCGTCACCGTGGGATTCGGCGAGGACCTGCCGCAGCTGCTGCCCACCGCACGGATCGCCCACATGCGCCAAGCCACACACGCGCTGCGCGATCTGAGCGAACGGCTGCTGGAAGCGCACCAGATACCCGAAACCCGGCATCACCCGTACCTGCTGCTGTGCGCGTCGGGCTTGGACGAGGACACCGCGTGGCAGTTCGCCGACCTCATGGACAAGGCGCAGGCGGTGCCCGTCACGCTGATCGCCCCGGCAAGCACGGCGGCCGCGCACTTCCCCGAGGCGGAGATCCTCAACGCCTCCCTCAGCGAGCCACAGCACCTCGACCACGCCGGCACCGACCTCACCGTGCAGCGCCTTCAGCACGCCGCCTACCTGCAGATCACAGAAGCGCTGAAGGTGTCCGCACAGCCGTCCCACCCGGCCGAGGGACCCTGGCAGGACGTCCCGGACGAGCTGGAGGGCATGCAACAGCCCGCGCAGGCACCGCCGGAGAAGTCCATCGCACCCACCGCCGCCTCGATCCCTTCGCCGGCAGCAGCAACGGATATGAGCGGCGAGGTCTTCCCAGCCCTGCTCGCCGCCAGCACCGATCCCTCCAGGCTCCGCCTCCTCTCCCCCGCCCCATCATCGGCCGCACTCGACGACGAAACCGGCCCGGGCACCAAAGCAGCCGCGCCGTCGGCCCCAGCACCCCCGGCCGACACCGACTCCACCAACACAGCACAGGCAGCGGCGGCCGACGACGCGCCGACGGGCGTCGAGGAGCCCACGGCGCCGGAGGCGGAAGAGTGCGCGGCGCACGACCTGCACGCCCCGCAGATCCGGGTCCTGGGACCGGTCGAGGTGACCGGCGTGGACAGCACCGGCCACGGCCCGAAGATGGCCCAGCTCGCCGCCCTGCTGTACTTCCGGCCGGGGCGAAGTGCACACGTCCTGTGCGCCGACATGGATCCCGTCAACCCATGGTCCACGAGCACCCTCAACGCGCGGATGCAGGGCCTGCGCAGCTGCCTGGGCAGCGACCCCGCCGGCAACCTCTACGTGCCCCGCCGCAAGACGGGCGAGGACCCCTACCGGCTCGCCCCCACCATGCACTGCGACTGGACCCACTTCCTCCAACTCGTCGAACGCGCCCTGCCGCTCGGCCCGCCCGGCCTGACCGACCTGGAAAAGGCGCTGACCTTGGTACGCGGAAAGCCCTTCGGCGGCCGGCCGCTGCCCTGGGCCGAGCCCCACCAGCAGGAAATGATCACCCGGATCATCGACGTCACGCACACCGTGGCCACCTACCGCATCCCCGAAGGCCCGCACCACGACCTCAACGCAGCCCGTCAGGCCATCGCCACCGGCCTCGACGTCGACGAGAGCGCCGAGCTGCTGTACCGGGACTGGCTCCGAATCGAACACGCAGCCAAAAACCGGCAGGGGCTGCACACTGCCATCACCCGCCTCCAACAAATCAACCAGGCACTCGACTGCTCACTGGAAACGGCAACCGAGCAGCTCATCAACACACTCCTGGGCAGCTCCGGCACCACGGTACGCATGTAGGTTCCGTAAAAGAGTAAGCAATTCCAGGTGACCATGAACACCGTCCGTGCATTTCCAGGCGATCATGAGCACTGACGACGGTCAGTAGTTGCCGTTTATCGGGCTGTTGTGATCTTTCGCAGCGGTTACGGGGCTGTGGGAGCGGCCCCAGCTACGCCAGGGGGTTCCAACCGGTCCCGGTCCTACTCGCCCAAATTCTCGTCGCGCAGCAGACGGCGACCGAGGGCGTCCGCCCACTCCTGAGCCCAGGACAGCAGGTCGTCGATCAGTCCGGGGCTCGCACCGTACGCCTCAAATTCGGCGTCATCGATCCAGGCGAGGCCGGTCAAGCGGGACTGCAGGGACTCGAGGTCGAAGCGATCGCGGGCGTGGCAGCGGCCGAAGTCCTCGAGGTCTGTGGTGGTCCAGCGGCGTGAGGCGGCGAAGACGTCCAGGGCGTCGCGGGCCAGGCCTCGCTCAGCCAGTGCCCGAACCTTCGTGCCGACGACGTCCTCCTCCGCAAGCACCGGTCCGTAGGCGCTCGCGGCAATCGGCCTGGAGAAGACTTCCTTGAGAATGTCCACCTCGCACGTGTCCCCGCTCTCAGAGCGGAGGTCCGTGGCGTTGAGGCGTGCGGAGAGCGGGGCGATCTCGATCACCTCGATGTGCCAGCCGCGTGCGGTGAGCCCGTCGGTGAGGGTGCGGACGATCTCGTCCATCGGCGCGGGATTCTCGGTGGCGACATCGAGGTCCTGGCTCGGGCGTGAGAGGAGTTCGTGGGCCTGGACGGCGTAGCCACCGGTGATCACCAACGGGTAGGGGGAGCCGATGACCAGGACGTCCGCCAGCAGGCGGGCGTGCAGCGCGGGGAGTCTCACGCAGCCGCCGTACCCCGGTGTGTGCGCTGTCGGGCGGGCGGCCGGACGGCCGAAATGCCGGCCAGAGCCCGCAGCTCCGGGAACGCCTCTTCCCACACGCCGCAGACCGTGGTCGACACCAGGCTGCGCAGCGTGGGCCACAGCTGCAGGAGGGTATCGCGGTCCAGCAGGCTGCACAGGTCCTCGCGCATGCCTTCGGCGAGGACGGTACGGTACAGGCTCATGCGCTGGCGTTCGTTGCCGAGGTCGAAGGCGCGCAGTCCGGACCAGACAACGGTGGCTGACGGCTCCACGACCCCGTCGGTGGGACCCCGCAGTTCCGCCAGCGACTCCGGCAGACGGCGCCGGAACTTCTCCTGGTACAACGCAAGGTCCTGGGCGTCGACGCCTGAGAGGTCCGTCGGCACAGCTTCTGCGTGCTCTGGGCTGGAGGGCATGCCTCCATTATGGCGGTCCCAAGGAACGGCGCGGGTCACGATGTGCGAGTCGGCGTCCGGAGCAAGCGGGTTCCCGGCCAGGCGCCAGGACCGGCTATGCCGGCATCACTGACGGCGTGGACGAGCCGGGGATCGCTCCCGTAGAACCGTTCCTAATCAGTGAGCAGTAGTGAGTCTTGGACCCATACCTGGTCACTGCGGGCATCCCGAACGGTTTTGGATGTCCTGGTCGCCCGCTT
>NZ_JBFAWG010000066.1:0-34598 GCF_040680215.1 Streptomyces sp. NPDC052107 | reverse complement strand
ACGTACACGACTCCAGACCCTATGAGCCGTGCCCAGGCCAGCGCAGGAGAATTACGAAAATCGCGTCTCTAGGCACTTCCGAGCCGTGGAACGACTTCCAACCCCGTGACCTGCACTTTCAGGCCCGCAGAACCTCCAGGGCCCCCGAATTACGTCGAACCCGGGGCAGACCGGCGTGACCGTCACCCCGTCCGACACCGACACGGCCGACGACGCGCACCTCACCGTCACGGCAGACGGCGCGGACGCGTCGTTCTGCACCCACGTCGAGCGCACCCGCTCCAAGAAGGACGACTACACCCCGCCGGGTATCACCGGCGGGGTGGGCTCACTGACGTATCGGGGATACCGGATTGCCGTGGCGACGCAGAAGGGGGAGTGCTGACCCGGGGGAGTGCTGGCAGGCCGGCTGACGTCACAACTTGCCGAAGACCACTCCGCGCCAGATCCAGCCGGACTTGAGGACGGTGGCGCGCAGCGGGTTGCGCAGCTCGGCGCTGTCGAAACGGAATGTCTCCGTAGCCTCCAGCCGACCGCTCTCCCCGCGTCCGATGGTCCACTCGCGACTGACGGTCCGGCTCGGCCCGCGCGTGTACTCCGATGTCACCTCGAGCCTCGTCGGATGCCCGACGCGCTTGACCTCCCACTGCTCCTCGAGAGCGCGCACCTCGTGCTCCTTGCGGTCCAGGCGCATCCGGATCCGCACGGCGTGACTGATCTGGGACTCCACGAAGACCTGCTGCCAGGCGGGCTCCGTCAACCGCCACTCCGCCAGCAGGTCGCACCCCTCACCGCCGCCGTACCGGATGACGTACGGAACATCAGGCTGATTGAGGCCGAGCAGAGCTGCCCGCAGTTCCTCGCCCGGGACCGGTGAAACCCCCTCCGGGGGGTGCTGGGTGCCGGTCAGTTTGTCGAAGAGTCCCATGGTGCCAACCTACGAAGGATCGGGTCGGCGGCACAAGGTCCGCCGATTCCGCGGAAGCTGCTAAGGCGTTGTCGTACTCTCGCCGGGGCGGACAGTGCGCACCAGGTCCCGGAAGTCGGTCAACAGGTCGGGGTGCTGGGACGCGGTGGAGGTGAGCACCAGCCGGATCACCACCCGCTTGTGCGGATCGTCGATGTCGAGTACCGACAGATACACCTGGGACTGCATGAGGTCGCGGCTCTGGCCGCCGGCGTCGACCGAGAAGGCCAGGGTCTGGGCCAGGCCCGGCGCATCCACGGAGCCGGTCTCACGGCGTTCGGTGACCATGACCGACGTGACGGCATCGCCCATGAGCCCCACCGACTCGTCGGCGATCTCCGGCAGCGTCGCTGCATCGGGGCGGTACTCGCCGTCGAGCGTGATGTTCGCGGTGAAGCCGGCGTCCGATGGCAGATGGACCGCGACGAACGCCGCGCCGGGCGCGCCGACTTCGTCCGCAGGCGCGGAACGCCAGCCTTCCGGCACATCGAACTGGATCGGGATCGGCAGGGTCGTCGACATCGAGGCTTCCTTCCTGTGGGAAACGCACACGTGACGCTGGGCCACGGGAGCCGATTGAGAACACGTCGGTGATGGGCTCAGAACACGCTGGTGATCGCATGCCCGAACGAACTCACACCATGACCGACGGCGCCGGCCAGGTCACCCGCCGTGTGAGCGACCTTGCTCGGGTCGACACTGAACTGGAAACCCACTTCACCACCGAGGGCGGGAGAGAGGCCCACACTCGTCTTGAATTTCCATACACCTTGGGCGTTCTTCCCGTAGTCCAGGTTCGCCTCAGCACCAGGACCAGCCCATCCCTCGGCGGAGAAACCAGCCGAGACTCCTCCGAGATCCGCACCGAATTCGCCACCGCCCTTGGCGCCTGCGAAGGCCTCGCCACCCACGTGGACACCGTCTTTGCCCACCCCCGCGTTGGCGTTGGCCTCGCCGCCCACCATGCCCTCGGCCTTCCCGGTGACGCCGACCGGGCCGACATTGGCGCTGCCTTCAGCCGAGCCTTCACCCCCCGCGAACGCGCTCGCGTCTCCTTCGATGCCGTCCTGGGAGATGCCGCCCTCGGCGGAGACCTTGGCGCCTGAGTAGACCTCAGCCTTTCCGTCAAGCTTCCACGGCCCCCTGGTGAGCGAGCCCTCAGCGCTCGCGCTGCCCAGGTCGGCGTGCGCTTCTGCCTCACCCAGTTTGCCGGCCCCGAAGTCGGGCCCCTTCGCACTCGCCCCGGCGTCGGGGCCGGACGTCTCGGTCTTGCCCTCGGACTTCCACCCGTCGGGTTTGGTCTGGGCCGCCTCGCGCTTGGCCTCGTCCTCGTACGTCTTGATGTCGCCGTGGGCGTGGCTGTTAAAGCCTGTGAGCGTGCCGTCGTTGACGTCGGAGTCGATCACGACCCGGGTGAGGGCGTTCTCGACCTCGGCGTCGGTGTCGCACATCTGTTTCACGAGCCGATCGATTTCCGCCTGCCAGGAGGCGACGGCCTTGCCCACGGACTGCTGGTAGTCGGGGTCATGGTGCAGGGCGGTGCGTTCGCCCTCGCCCAGCTTCGTGGTGTCGTAGGAGACCACGCCTGCCTCCGACACCGCCATGCCGGCCTTGACGGCGTCCGCCCGGGTCGACTGCAGTTTCTTGCGGATGTTGGTGAAGTCCGTATGCGCCTCACGCAGCAGCGAGGCCACCGCCTTGGCCTCGACCTGCGCGGCCTGGAACTGCTTGAGCGTGACGTTGAAGCGCCCGCTCGCGGCGTCCGCGCTCAGCCCCGACCAGCCCGGACTCAGGGTGATGCCGCATACGTCCCGCTTGTAGGCGATCTCCTGCTTGTGGAACTCCATCGCCATCCCGTCCCAGCGCTCCACGGCCGTCGTGAGCGCGGACAGATCGGTCGTCATGATCTCTTGATACGTCGGCATGGGTCCCCGTTGTCATTGCCAAGTGGTCGGCCGGTTGAGGCGGTGGCTCAGGACTGAGTGCGCGAGGCGGTTCGGTCAGTATCCGTTGAGCACTGACACCGAGTTGGAGTTCGCCCCCACCTGGTAGTCGGTGGTCTGCAGCGTGGTGTTGGCAGTGCGCAGCGCCGCCTTGTCCGAGGCGAGCATGTGCATCAAGTTCTTCACCTGATCCCCCCAGGCCGAATGTGCCTTCTTCAGCGCACCCGATGCGTGCCATCCGTCACGGAAGGCCTTGACCGCCGCGTTGGTTTCCGTCTCCGCGTAGTCTCCGGCCTTACGGGTGTCGGGCTCGATGTGCTGCTCGATGGCGTTGGCCGCGGCCTGCTTCTGGGCCGGTGTGGAAACCAGCTTCTGCTGCCCCCCGGTCAGTCCCGGAGAAGCGGGAGATCCCCCGACATCGCCCGGCACTTGGTTCAGCCTCATCCCGACGGGTTCTGCCGTCCCGCTGTCTCCCGGCGCCGCGCCTGCCATCAGCCTTGTCTCCCCTGTCTGCCGCTGTATCGGCGCCGGTCTCTGCTGGCGCCCCCGTTGCAACGCTTGGGCCGTACGGTAACGCCTCCGCACCTCTGGCCACACGTCGGCCCTGCAGCCAAGTAGCCGCCAGCCACGCTCAGTTCGGGGCCGGGGAAGCCTTGTCATCGGCCTTGAAGTCGTAGTGGATCTGGTCTCCCTTGACGGAGGTGACCTTGACCGTCACACCCAAGGTGCTGCCGTCGTCCGCCGTGAGCGTGCAGCGCGTCGTGGTGCCGACCTTGCCGACGAGGTCTTCGGGGCAGGAGATGTGCGGCTTCGGCCGGCCCGTGGCGGCGGCGAGCTTCTCGGAGAGTGTGCTGGACAACTTGTCCGCGGACAGCTTCGGCGGCGTGGACTTATTGACCTCGACGGAGGCCGAGCAGCCCAGGAGCAGCGAGCTGGCTGCGGCGGCCGCAAGGATCGACACGCCTGTGGTCATCCGGGCTTTGAACATCGTGCACTCCTGGTCGGCTGGTCATGCAAGAGGACCCGGAGAGCATACTCGGCGGGGGTGCTGTGGACATGCCGAAAGGGGGCGGCCAGTGGCGGTCACGCGATTCCCCGGGCAACACATCTTCTTCATATCCCATTCGCCTCATTGACGAAAACATTTCACAGCGTCGAGCGGCGCTCGGCGGCCCGAGTCGTGAGGGCCTGGTGAGCTCTGCCTTCATGACGTGATGTTGGTGTTGGCGTGAACGAGCCGACTGTCAATATGTGTTTGTGGTGGCGGTGTTGGGGGAAGGACACGGGGATCTCGGGTCGGCTGATCTGGGAGTCGGGCCAGAGGTCCTCAAGAAAGGCGCTTCGGACATTCTGGATTGCCGCACGCCGATGGAGAGGGTGGACCTGAAGGATCCGGCCGGGCAGGGGTTTTCTTTCGGGGATGACTCGGCGGCCCCCGCACTGGTCACATTCTGCGCCACTTGGCAGTTGGGGGCTCAGTTTCTCGCCGACGGCGGGGCGACCCTGACGGGCGGCCTGAACAAGGCCAACAACAACTACGCCGAGACCAACGAGGCGATCCGTGACGCGGCAAATTCGGTCAAGTTGGATTTGAGTTTGGACGGGGAATCCGCATTACGGCGGACGCAGGTGGCGCCGTGAACGGAGCCTTCCACTTACTGGACCGCTTGATCCGGCGACCTCCGCGTCGCGTGAACATCTCGTTGTACGCCCGGACCGAGACGCCGGTGTGGAAGTTTGATGAAGATCGCAAACGGTACGATGTGGGCGACGTCGACCGCGCCCTAGATGGGTTGGTACCCCCGGCGCTGCTAGCCAGGAGTCGGTGGAACGCCTCGCCTCAGCGCGGCAAACCGGGCAAAGTCCGGCATCGGGTCCGGCACCGTAACTGAGTTAACACACAGGCTGGTTGGACCCGTTGTACGGGGTGACTACAGTGGTAAAGGCGTTGTGAGGCGCGGCTCGCTTTGCGATCGTACGGCGAGCGGGTGGTCGGTCCCGATCCGGTCGGGGCCGATGGATGTACGGGGAAAACGGGGAGGAGCGTCGTGCTTCCGGCAGACATGGTGGGGGGCGTGTCGGCGACCAGGGCGGCGAACCTGGAAGCCAGTGGTGAGGCGCTGGACGTCTTCGTGAAGCGGGTGGACAGCGTCCTGAAGACACTTGAGGGGTCCGCCGGCAACCCGGCGAAGGTCCAGGCTCAGACGATCAGGGCGACGTCCCTGACCTCGGGGGCGGCGGACATCTTTCCTGAGGCGCACGGTCTGTACAGCCAGTACAAGCGGGTCCATGACGAGCTGACGAGGCTGTCCAGGAATCTGCACCTGCAGATCGAGGCGATCGGTATCGCGGTGCAAGGGGCGCATGTCGGCTTCGACAACCTCGAAGAGGAGCAGCGACAGCGGTTCTGGGCGATCCAGCTGCAGGTCGGGAAGGACCAGGCTGCGGCAGACGGCACGAGCCACACCGGCAATAACGCGAAGAGTGGTGCGGAGCTGTAACGATGACTGACAAGCACGACGCAGATCTGCAGCGAGTCGGCAATCAGAACAAGGCCACCGACTGGGTCCGAGGTTACGAGAGCAGTCCGCACAGCGGCTTCCTCCTCGGAATGGTCGACACGGCAATCCGAGCCACACCTGTCGGGCAAGCGGTCGCCACTCGGACGGACTTCGGTCACCTCGACCTCCCTCTCAACAAGATGATCGACCTGGTTGAGCAGACGGACCCCGAGGATCTCGAATCCTCCGGCAAGGCCTTGTGGGATGCGCGCGATGCCATCAAGGCGGCGGCGGACGAGCTCGACGGCCACATCCAGAAGGTCCATTGGGTCGGACAGTCGGGTGACTCGTTCCGCGACTGGGGCGGCAAGCTCGTCACGCACACCCACTACTTGAGTGAGTTCGCCGGAGCCGCGGGCGACCAGATCACGGCTGCCGCCGTGGGTCTTGCCGGCGTCCGTGGAGCCATGCCGCCTCGTGACACGGAAGCGAACCGGACGCGGCCCAAGGATTTCACGGCGGTCGACAAGGCGGCGGACAAAGAGGGGTACGCCGCTGCCGTAAAGGTGGAGAAGGACCGCCAAGAGGCGATCAACCAGCTGAACCGGTTGGCGTCGTATTACGCGGTGTCCGAGGAGGTGCTGTCGTCCTTGCCTGAGAAGGGCAAGGAGCCGACCTTCACGTCCATGCCCAACGTGGGTGTGCCTCGACCCTCGCGGTGGTCCAGCAGCGGTAGCCCGGCGCCCTCCACAGGTTCGGGTTTCACCTCGCACGGAGGTACCGGATCGGTTTCCGGCGTCGGCCACCACCCGACGGTGCCGAGCGGTGACGTCCCCAGGCACGTCACAAGCGACAACCCGACGCCCACCCAGCACATCCCCGACACGATTCCGCACCCCGACCAGCCTGTCGGCACGCACATCGACACGACTGGCACGCTGCCTCCGCCCACGACCACCACACCCGGGCCCAGTCACACAACGTCGGTCACGGGGACTCCTCCCACGAGTGGCAGCCAGCCCAATGTGTTCGACGGTGGCGGATTCAAACTTCCGATGCCCAACGCCACTTCAGGTCGGTCCTTGAGCGGCGCCGGTGGGCTCCGTACCCCTCCCTCCGCTCAAGGGCGCACGGGTACGTCCGGTTTGAACAACCCGGGCGGGCGTGCCATGGGGCGGGGACCCACGGACCAGATGGGCCGCGCCACGTCGACGGGGCAGTCCACCGTCAAGGGGGCCGGTTCCGGACCGAGGTCGGCTTCCCCGATGGGCCGAGGAGTCACGGGCGGTACGCCGCGTCCGGGAGGCACGGCAGTACCACGCACGAGCAACGGACCGGCCACCGGCGCCGGCCGGGCCAACGGAGTGGTCGGGGGACGGCCGTCCACCACGAATCCGTCATCGAAGAATGGGTCGAGGCTCCCTCGCGGCACGGTCATCGGCGGCGAGGAAGGGGCCAACTCCCGGCCCACGACTGGTCGGCTCGGTCAGCGCGGGGTCTTCGGAACGCCCGAGTCCACGGCACGGCCCGGTTCGAGCGCGGCGGGCTCTCGTGCCGCTTCGGGATCGTCCGAGGTCGTCACCAGCAGGCCGACCGCGCGCAACTCCGCGGCAGGAGCTGAGCGTAACGGCATGACCCGTGGTGGTGCCGGTCTCACGCGAGGTGCCGGTCGCAACGGCAAGCCCGGCGAGGCGCGGAAGACAGAGGGAACGCCGCGGCCTGAATACCTGGTCGAGGACGAAGAGACACACCTGCCCGAAAAGCCCCGGCGTGATGTGCCGCCGGTGGTCAACTGAGCGCGAGCGAGGACACGAAAGACGATGAAGTCAGGGATCAGCCGACGAGCCGAGCAGGCCACGGGTCACAGGACGCGCCGCGGTAGACGAGTGCGCACTGTGGCCGCGGTCGTCGGCGCCCTGGCCGCCACGACAGTCGGCTTGGCTCCGTGTGCTGCCGCAGACGAGCAGTCGAAGCAGTGGTACCTCGGTCCGATGCAGGCCGAGGAGATGTGGAGGGTCAGCACTGGAAAGGGCGTGAAGGTCGCCGTCATTGACACCGGGGTGAACGCGAACACCCCGTCGCTCAAGGGGCAGGTCCTGACGGGCGAAGTTCCGAAATCGGTCTCGTACCGGGCTACCGACGATTACGTCGGCCATGGCACAACCATGGCCGAGTTGATCGCAGGTACAGGAGCAGGCGGCGGCCTGAAGGGTCTGGCGCCCGGGGCGAAGATCATCCCGATCCGTGTCAAGTTCGACGGCATGAATCGTAGTGCGAAAGAGCGGCAGAAGACGCCGGATTCCACATCCGCGATCAGGGCGGCGGCCGACACCGACGCGAAGATCATCAGTATGTCGTTCGGCTCCCCGGGGCCTGACTCGGACGAACAGGCTGCAATTGATTATGCGGCTTCGAAGGGAAAATTGCTGATCGCCGCAGTCGGTAACGACGGCCTGAAATCAGGTGACACGATTGGTTATCCGGCGGCTGACCATTACGTCATCGGCGTGGCGGCGACCAACGCTTCCGGGACGGCATCGAAGTTCTCCTCACACGGCGGCTTCGTCGACCTCTCGGCCCCTGGCCAGAACTTCCCCGGTTGGTGTGACTCCACATTCCGCTCGTACTGCGACAACGTGAACGGTACGAGTTCGGCCGCAGCCATCGCCTCGGCCTCTGCCGCTCTGATCTGGTCCGCCCACCCTGACTGGACGGTGAACCAGGTAACCCGTGCACTGGTCGATACGGCCGGCCGTAGCTGGCCGAAGAACAAACCGAGCACATACCTCGGCTACGGTGCCGTTCGCCCCCGCGTGGTGCTGGCGAATCCCCACTACAACCCCGGCCCGGCGAACGTCGATCCGCTCCGCAAGGAGAACGGCGGTGACGCCCTGGCCAATTCGGCAAGTTCCTCCTCATCTGCCAACCAGACCTCGCCCTCTGCTTCCGCATCAACCCCGTCACAGGCCCCGGAAAAGGGTTCTGCTGGCGGAACTTCTGCAGCAGGATCGAGTAAGGAATCGTCGAGTGACAGCAACTCCATCCTCTGGATCGCGCTCGGCGCTGTCGCCGCGGTCGTCGTGATCGGCGGTGGGGGCGTGGCCCTTATGCGAGCACGACGCGCCAGGTGACGCCCTCGGCTACCAATCGCCGTAACAGTCCAGTGCAGTTCTGACAGAGCAGGCACTGCGTGCTCACTGCTGGGAGTAACAAGCAACAACGGTGAGCCGAACCCAACAGATCAACATCGGACACACGAAAGGCAGGGCCGATCATGGCCGGCGGAACGCAAAAGCTCCAAGATGATGCAGTAATCCGTCTGCAGAAGCAGATGCTCGAGAAGTACGAGAACATCCAGAAGCGCGTGCACGCGCTTCAGGGCGTCATCGACGGCCTCGAGGGCCAGTGGCAGGGTATCGGCCGTGCCGCGTTCGACAAGAAGCAGTACGAGATCAATCAGTCGCTGCGCAACATCGGCAACATCCTCGGCGACGTCATCGAGGCCATGACCACGACGCGCAACATCAAGGACAGCAAGGAAGACGAGGTCCGCGCGGCGGTGAACAAGATCGACCTCCAGGACGGCGCTTCCACCGTTCCGACGTCCGCTCTGAACTCCTACTGAGCCGAGCGACACACAGGACATCTGCCGAAAACCGGCGCACTGACCAGCTAAACACCAGCGAGACGAGGTAGACAGGCATGGCCAACAACGCTGAGGGCCTCTCAGTCACTTACGACGGGCTTGACACCGCGGCGACCAGCATCGGTAACCAGGCGAGCCAGCTCGAGTCGGATCTGCATGACCTGCGCGGCCTGGTGGTGAACAGCCTGCAGTACTGGGAGGGCCAGGCCCAGGGCACCTTCCACGAGAAGCTGCAGCGCTGGGACAAGGAAGCGAACGACATCCACCAGGCGCTCCAGGGCATCGGGCACGTCGTCGCCCAGTCCGGCGGTACGTACATGGAAGGCGACAAGAAGGCGGCCTCCTACTTCCAGTAGGACACGGCTCGCAGAAGCAACTCCAGGGTGGGCGCGCGCGGGAGGCGCCCACCCTGCCTGTTGTGCCGAGCGACAAAGGTCGAGCTGGTGAACCAGAGGGACGAAGAGTGAGCATGCGCGCGTCAGAGCTGGACCGAATACCCGAGGTACCTGGCAGATCGGCCCTTTCACGGTGGTCACGCGGCTCGACTCCGGCCTTCCCGCGCACACACCCGTCCCCGAGCACCGCTTCATCGCCCGCAGCACCGACGGCGACCGAACCGTACTGCTCAGCAGCCCCCTGGAAACGGTCGACCCGCAGCGCTTCATGGCCGAGGCCAACGCCTCCCGCTATCTCCTGGGTTCCTGCGTCCTCCCGGCTGTCGAACTCGCCTCCCCGGGCCAGCAGCCGTGGCACGCGCGTCCCTACGTGCCCGCGCTTCCGCTGCCCATCGCCCTTGCCATCCACGACGGCCCGCTGCCCGAGCGGACGCTTCGGGCACTCGGCCTCGCGCTGGCCGAGAACCTGGCCATCATGCACGGGCAGAACCTGAACCACGCCGGGCTCTGCCCGGCCGCCGTGCTGATCGCCGCGGACGGACCCCGGCTCACCTGCTTCGGGGCGATACGGGCAGCCGCGCCGGACGGTGCCGCGCGGCAGGAGGTGCGGGGGCTGGACCCCGGCGCCCTGCCACCCGAGCAGGCCGCCGGTGGGCAGCCGCGCCCGCTCGGCGACGTGTACGCACTCGGCGCGACGCTCGCCTACGCCGCCACCGGGTACACGATGCCGGAACGGGAGGAACTTCCGCCCGCCTTGCGCTCGCTGGTCTCGCGGTGTCTGTCCCGCGACCCGGCTCAACGTCCGCAACTCTCGGAAATAATCGATAAGTTGGCGGGAGACGTCCAACCGGACACTCCCGTCGGCTTCGCTCCGCCCTCGCGAGTGGACGCCTTCCTCGCCCCAGGTTGGCTGCCCGCTCGACTCGACGCCGCCATCGTCCACCAGTCGGCGTCCGTCCTGGCCGCTGAGGTGCAGTTGCCGACGCCGGTACCGGTGCACGCGTCTTGGCCGCACGGCGGAGCACCGTCCCCGGCCCCCGTAACCCACCCTAGCCACTGACGACAAAAACCCCATGCCGACTCCCCTCACCCATGACGATCCCGTTGCCCTCGGCCCTTTCCGGCTCATCGCCCGGCTGGGCAGCGGTGGCGTGGGCACCGTCTACGTGGCGCGTTCCGCCGGTGGTCGTACCGTCGCCCTGAAGACCATGCGCGCCGCCATCGCCACCGATCCTGCGGCCCGCACCCGGTTCCGGCTGGAGGTGGGCGCGGCCCGGGTCATCGGCGACCAGTTCGCGGCGAGGGTGATGGACGCGGATCAGCTCGCTGAGACGCCCTGGCTGGCCACGGAGTAGCTCGGACCCCCGCTCGATGAGGTTGTCGAGGCCGGGGAACCGTTGCCCGAGCAGTCCGTGCGGGCCCTCGGCGCCGCGCTGTGCTCGGCGCTCGGCCAGCTGCACCGGTCGGACGTCGTGCACCGGGACCTCAAGCCGTCCAACATCCTGCTGACCGCCTACGGGCCGAAGGTCATCGACTTCGGTATCGCGCGGGCGATCGGCGACGGCCAGCTTACCCGCGCCGGTGCCGTCGTCGATACACCGGCCTTTATGTCGCCGGAACAGGCGACCGGGCAGGAGCACGACGCGTCCGGCGATGTGTTCGCGCTCGCCGGGGTGCTGGTGTACGCGGCCACCGGCCGCGGCCCGTTCGGGCACGGGCAGGCGGCGGATCTGCTGTACCGGGTGCGGTACGCGGAGGCGGACCTCAGCCGTGTACCGGCCGCGCTAGTGCCGGTGCTGGCCCAGTGTCTGGCCAAGGACTCGGGGGCCCGTCCCACGACGGGTCAGCTCGCGGCGCAACTCCACGACGGCGAGGGCGAGTTCGCCGACCACCTTCCCCGCGAGCTGCTCGCGGACATCGGGCGGCGGGCCACCGACGTCTGGAAGTTGATGCCACAGCGGCTGCCCGCGCCGGCGGCCGGTCCGCAGGCCGCAGCGGGCATCACGGAGGCCGGCCGTCGCCCGTCGCGCCGCGGGTTCGTCGCCCTCGGCGGCGCACTCGCCGTCGGTGCGGCGGCGGGCGGAGGCGCGTGGTGGTGGCAAGGGCGCGCCGCGGCGCGGGGCGGCGGTGGCATGAACGGGAAGGCCGGCGGCCGCAAGACGCAGAACATCGAGCCGCTGTAGACGTACATGCTCGGCACCGTGGTCACGGATTGGTTGGGCGCGGTCGTCCCCCGCCCGATCGGCGGGATGATCGTCGTTTCCATGGGAGGTACGACAGCAGGCGTCAGTCCGGCGAGCGGAACCGGCAAGTGGGAGGTCAGCTCGGAAGAGAGCGGTTGGCAAGACCTCGTGGCGGGTGGCCGGCTCTACCGGCTCTCGATCGGGAGACGGCAGTCGGCTCCAGGCGCTGCGGCTGAGCGACGGAGCCGTGACGTGGAAGACCTCCACAGAACACGCGTACGGTCCACCGGTGCTCAGGGCGGGCGTCCTGTACACCGTGGGCGCCGGCGCCGGTCTGACAGCGGTGGACGCGCGCAGCGGAAAGGTGCTCTGGACCGAGCGGGGCGGGGAGGTGGACGAGGCATCCACCGCCTGGTCGCCCGTCCTCGGCACCCGCTACGCGTACTACAAGAACGGGTCCTTGCTGCGCGCGATCAGCCTGACGCACCAAAGGACTTCGCTGACGTACCAGACCAGCGGCAAGCAGTTCTAAGCGGACTGCGACCCGAAGCTGGTCCTCGGCGTGAACGCTTAGAACGTGACCGCCTATCCCCTCCAGTGACGTTACCTCGAAGCGGCGGAACACCGGCCACGCGGAACAGCGCATGACGACGGCCTCGCCGATCGGCCGCTCCCACCGACCTCCCCCGGGCAGAAAGACCCTCATGGCGTCAAGGACCCGTTCAACAATGACGTCCAGCCGACCGACCTCTGGGAAGTGCACGGCCAGGCGGACGCCTACTCCCGGACACTGCTGCCGATCGGGGACGTCATCGTCTTCGGCGTCGCGACCGGCGGCATCGCGGGATCCGACGTCACCCGCGGCAAGCGCCGCTGGAGCGCGCCTCACCTCAGAACGAGTTGCGGCTATCTGTCCCTCTCCGACCGGCTGGTCGTCGGCGCCGACGACAAGGCGTCCTACGGACCTTCGCGCCGTCCACAGGCGAACCCAAGTGGACGTGTCCGGCAGCGGAGGCGGCGGCGCTGCTCGCGGCAGACAACGACGCGGTGTACTTCGTGACGAAGGACCACCGGCTACGCGGCGTGAACCGCTTCGACGCCAGGATCCGCTGGACGGCAGCCGTCCCCATGAAGTTCCGCGGGCATCTGCTCGCCCCTGCCGTCGCCGCCCAGGGAAGGCTGGTCGTATCAGCCGTGGACGGCACCGTGCTCGTCGTGCACACCAGCGACGGCAGCACAGCATGGACCCATCTCGACCAGGACGAGGACCTCACGGTCAGCCCGACCGTCTACGAGGACACGGTGTACATCAACTGCAAGTCCCTGGACGCCCGTCGGCTCAGCGACGGAACGAGGATCTGGAACACCAGGCTCGACGACTATCTGACCGACAGGTACAAGTGGGGCCCTGCCACGGTCTACGCGGTTGCGTTGTATGTGAACGCAGGTACCGGCACCCATTGCTAGGGCAGGGGCAACGGCGAGGTGCTGTGGGGGGCGTTGCAGAACGCGAACTGGGGGGAGCCCCGTAGTACGGCAGGGCCACGCCGTCTGGACGCTCGGCAGCGCCGACACCGGCACTGGGGCACAGTTGTTGATCAACGCCGTGCAGGCTTCGGACGGAAAGGAGTCACGGAACTACATGGTTCCCGAGTCCGACTACACCCGCCCGGTCGCCGCCGGAAACCGCGTCTTCGTCATGCACGACAGCTCGGTCATCGCCCTTTCGACGTTCTGAGCCCCGGTGACGGCCATTACTGAGCGGTCACCGCAGTCGGAAGGTTGGCCTCCGTAGCGCACCCTGCTTCCTGAGCCAATTTGCGAGAAACGGAATTTAGGATCACCATTCGGTCCTTGTCGATACTGTCGCCTCGCATCTTGGCGGCAGCGGAATACAGCTCCGCCTTCACATATTTGGTATCGCTGATGTTCGAATCTTTGGATGGCGCTTTGGTGGCGCATCGAAAGAACAGATCCGCTCCATCGGGTCCTGCGTTCGCATACACGCCCAGAGGATATGTGGTCTGGTGGCTGCTGGATTCCTTTTTTTGTGTGGCCGAGGGGTGGCTGTTTGATGCCGAGAACCGGATCTCGAGGAGGGGCTCCCCGCTGTCGTCGCCCGTCTTGTAAACCCAGCATGCGCTTCGCTTCCGGTACTCGTCGTGCAGGTGCTCGACCGCGTTCCTCAAGGAGAACTTGCGCGGCTCACCTGCCTCATTGGCTCCTGTGCCTTCGTCGAACCGACTCGTGCCGGCCAGACGCTGCAGCGCTTCCACGGCTGCGGCGTCGAGCGTTCCATCGCAGATCGTGCCCGCAGCAACGCCCGTACCAGACGCCTCCTTGTCACCCTTTTTGGAGTTGTCTCCGCAACCGCCGACGAGTAGCGTCACAGCTGCGATAAAAAGGGCCGTGCTGCGCCTACCGTGTACTGACAGAGGTTGCATCTTCCATCCCTGATCAATCCTTGTACGGTGGCCGGCCTCGATAGTCGTTCTCATGTGAGCCGGTACCCAGATAGCTGCTCTTTACTTCTTGGACCCATTGCTGCTCGTCAGCCTTGTCTTTCGCCTGTGGGTGGTCCTTGAAGTACGAGTCATAGGTCGAACCAAGGTCGTCCACTCCTTGGCCGTAGAACTGGCGGCTGGTCATCTGCGACGGGACAAGCGGATCGGATTCCGCATCGTCCGTGGCTTTGTCGATTTCCTGGCCGAGTAGCGTGTTGGCCGCATCGGTGACCGTGTCCGCCGCGAGTGGGGCGATGAAGAGAGCGGCGGCCGTTGAGCCGGGGAGCGGGACGGCTGCCACACCACCCGCGACGACTGCTCCGACCATCAGTTTCTTCCAGTCGGCCGACCGGCCCAGCGCCTTGTTGGCGCCTTCGGAATTCTCGCCGTACGTCGTTTCTGCTTGCTGTACACGAGAGTTGTCCAGGATGCCGCGGGATTCCGCACCCACCGTCATGATGTCCCGCGCGTGATCCATATTCGCATCGCTGGTCGGCGGGTGCGCATCCAGCATGCTCAAGGTGTAGAAATGCTGGGCGGTCGTCACAACTTTGTGCGAGTTCTCGTCCTGTCCGAGAACGCTCAGGAAATCGATGGCTCCCTGGTTCCCGAAGTGTGCGCGCCCCGCGTACCGAGCAGGGAACTCGGCTTCGTCCTTGCCGTGGTCACCGATTCCAGAGAGCTCGTAATCGATGTCATCGATGTACGCACCGCCCATCTTGCCCAGGCTGTCTGCGAGTTCGGGCTGGTCGTGCAGCATCTTCGGCCCGTCCTGACCTCCGTAGAGGTAGACGACCTGCTCCATTACTCCCGCCGTGGCTGCGGTGCGTCGGTCGCCCGCCACAACGTCTTTCGCGCTGGCGTCGGCCGAGTACCCAGTGGTGGCTGCTTCGAGCGCGCGCCCCAGCGAGTCTCGTCCGGCGACGTAGTCATGCTTGCCGTCAAGAGTGGTGTCAGACACCCAGACGCGTTCCTTGGCCAGGTACTGCAGATGGTCGTTGACCTCGGAGTCCTTGTTGACGGTGTCACCGGTGCCGTCGGGTTGCGCGAAGAACTGCGTCGAGGCGTCCGGATTGTGGCCGAGCGCCTCCAGAAAGCCGGTCACGGGATCGCGGCCGCGGTCGTTCTTGTAGCCCCAGTAATTCAGGTCGCCCTGGTTGGCGTTGTTGACCCAGAGGTTGATGCCCTCGCCGTTGACCTTCTTGTCGTACGCTAGGAGCTTGTCGCCATAGTCGTTGAGGAACTGGTCGTCGTAGTCACCGAAACGCATGAGGTTGCTCATGACGGCGTAACCGGTCGGATTGCTGGCGTCGTCGATGCCGAGTTGGTCAGGGCCCAGCTTGATCATCTGTTTCTCCCAGCTCTCCATCTTGTCGCTGTCGGAGAGCGTGGCCAGACCGATCGTGGTCCCGAGGTTCTTCTGAAGCTGCTTGGCCTGCTTGGCGCGGTCGGGGTCGTACGTGCCCTGGTAGGGATCGGCGATGCCGGCCCAGAAGGTGAGCACCTTCTTGGGGCCTACCTGCGTGGCGAACTCCTCCGCGAAGAGGGGATCGTTCTTGTACTTGGCCAAGGTGGAGTTGAGCGACGCGAGCTCTGTGGTGGTCACGTCATGCGGGTTCTTCGCGAGGATTTTGGCCATCCGGTCGGCGTTCGCGACTGCCTCGGCAGCTTCGTCCCGGTTCTCGTAGTGGACGCTGGAGAACCCGTACTTGGCCTGGTCGACGAGAAGTTTGAGCGCCTTTGCCGCGGTGTTGTCGCTTTCGGTCGCCTTGTTGAGGATGCGCTGGATCTCGTTGCGGAGATCGGCGACGTCTTTCTGGCTGACCGCGCTTGTCTCGCCGCTCGGATCGGAGGCCCAGTCGGGACGGGGATTCCCGGTGACGGTGAACGTGCCGTGACCCGTGTCGATGACCGTGCAGTACTTGTACGGGGCGCGCTCGAGGGTGTCGTTCAGTTCGTCACGGCAGCCGATGAGTTCGCTGCGGGTGTCCTTGAGAATCTTCGTGATGGAGTCCGCCTGCGTGTGGGCGTCTGCGAACTCCTGTGCCGTTTTGTCGATGAACTCGCGGCTCACCTGGGCGTTGACTCCAGCCCAACTGGCTTTGTCGGCCGCGCCCTTGAGTTTCCTGCGGGCGTCCTCTTCCAGGGTCGCGAGATCCTTGGTCATCCTCTCCCAGTCGGTGATGGCCTCACCGAGCTGTGAGAAATTGCCATGGCGCAACACATCCAGATCCACTGCGTCAGCTGCCCTTCCGCGCGTCGAAGCCGTGGTCCAGCTGGGAGATGCTGCTCAGCGCGCCGGCGATGTAGGACTCGTCGGCGGTATGCTGGTTCTTGGTGTACCGCAGGTGATTGGAGATGTGGGCGCAGGCGTCGAGCAGAGTCTGCACCTGGTCGACCCAGTGCTCGGCGACGTGATCGAGGGCGCCACCGATGGCGAATCCCTGGCTCTTGAGTCCTCCGGCCGCCTTCATGGAGGAGAGGCGTGCGCCATCGCTGTAGTGGCTGAAGCCATTGAACAGCTCGTGCGCCGCGGAACCGATCGCGGCGAGGTCCTTCTGCTGAACGGTGAGGTCACCGCGGGTGCTTCCGCCGCCGCCTCCACTGTCGGGAGCCAGCTGGTTGAGGCGCATGTGTGTCGCCCCATCCTGCCGACGCGCCTGCGCGTCCGCCTTGAGCTGTTCCCACTCGTCCCATGCCATGAATGATCATCCCCCGCGCAGTGCCCGCTCGGTCATCGATGTCCATATGAACCGTCTGACACATCCCTCTGGATCGTCTAGCGCCGGTAAAAATAGCCGGACGCCGGAACGGACCCAGCGTCGCTGCCGAATACGCACAGGGCCTCCACGCCAGCCCTGCGCACAACGGCAAGATGCCGCGGACCGCACCGATCCGCGGCATCCAGAGTCGGGCCCACAGCAGCAGCCCGACAACGACTCCGAAAGCGAAGGCCTCCTAGGACTCCGCCAACCCCACCTGCACCATAGGCTTCCCCCGCTTCCGCGAGACGAAGATGCCCCGCCCCGCCGGCATCGGCCGCGGCCGTACTCCGCCCAGCAGTTCGCCCTCGGCCGGGTCGCCCGCGAGGACCACGCCCTGGGCGCCGAGTTCCCTGATGCGCTGCATGAAGGACTCGTAGCCGGCGCGGCCTGCCCCCGCTGTGGAGCGCGCGATGATGAAGCGGACGCCGACGTCGCGGGCGAAGGGGAGGAGTTCCGTCAGGCCCGCCAGCGGGTTGCCGCTCGATGTGGACACGAGGTCGTAGTCGTCGATGACGACGTACACCGTGGGGCCCCGCCACCAGCTGCGGTTGCGCAGCTGCTCCGGGGTCACGTCGGCCGTCGGTGTACGGCGCTGCATCAGGTCGGCCAGCGCGTCCATGTGGTGCTGCATCTGGTTCGACATGGGGATGTACTCGGCCAGGTGCGAGTCCGGGGTCACCCCGAGCAGCGAGCGCCGGTTGTCGACGACGAACAGCTTGCAGTTGTGGCCGTCGTAACGCTCGGTGAGGCGCTTGATCAGCAGCTTCAGCAGGTTCGACTTGCCGGACTCGCTCTCGCCGAACACCAGGAAGAACGGGTCCTGTTCGAAGTCCACGAACACCGGCTCGAGGTTGTCCTCGTCGAGGGCGAAGGAGATGCCCCGGTTGGGGAACCGGTCGCCCGGAGGGAGCTGGGTCGCCGGGAACTCGCGGGGCAGCAGGCGTACCTCGGGTGCGCCGGGCTCCTGCCAGTGCCGGGTGACCTCGGCCGCCAGCGCGGTCGTGGCCTCCGCCAGATCCGTGTCGGAGGAGAGGCCGTCGATGCGCGGGACCGCCGCCATGAAGTGCTGCTTCTGCGGGGTCTGGCCGCGGCCCGGCACCCCGGTGGGCACGTTGGCCGCGATCTTGCGGTCGATCTCCGAGTCCATCGGGTCGCCGAGTCGCAGCTCGAGGCGGTTCATCAGGTGGTCCTTGAGGTTCGCCCGGACCTCCATCGAACGCGACCCGGTGATGATCACGTGGATGCCGTAGCCGAGGCCGCGCTGGGCCATGTCCAGGACCAGCGGCTCCAGGGTCTCGTAGTCCGTGCGGAAGTTGCCCCAGCCGTCGATGACGAGGAAGACGTCACCCCAGGGCTGGTCGGTCACCGAGATGTCGCCGCGTGCCCGACGGGTGCGGAACTCCGCGATGGAGGAGATGCCCGCGGAGCGGAAGTACTCCTCACGTCTGGTCATGACGCCGTACACCTCCGCCGCCGTGCGCCGGACCTTCTCCGGGTCGAGGCGTGAGGCCACGCCGCCCACATGGGGCAGGCCGGCCACCGCGGCCATACCGCCACCACCGAAGTCCAGCCCGTAGAACTGCACTTCATAAGGGGTGTGGGTGAGGGCGAACGACGCGATGATCGAGCGCAGCAGAGTCGACTTGCCGGACTGCGGGCCGCCGATGATCTGCATATGGCCGGCCGCGCCGCCGAAGTCGAGCCACAGCGGGTCGCGCCGCTGCTCGTAGGGCTTGTCGATGAGGCCGACGGGGACGACCAGCCGGCCGGCGCCCTCGTAGCCGGGCTGGGTCATGCCGCGGCCGGGCACCGGGGCGAGGCCGGGCAGCAGCGCGTCGAGCGACGGCGGGCTGTCCAGCGGGGGCAGCCATACCTGGTGGGCGGCCGGACCCTGTGCCTCCAGGCGCCGCACGATCACGTCGAGGACGGTGTCGGCGAGCGCGTCGTCCTGCCGCTCGTCAGCCACCTCCTGGCGCTGCCTCGGGACCGGCGCGTACTGCACCGGCACCTCGGCCGCGGTGAAGAGGACCGGCCTGCGGTCGACGGGCAGTGGGCCGCCGAACGCCGCGGCCTGCTGCGAGCTCGTGCGGTACACACCGGAGACGTACGCCGCCTTGAACCGCTCCATTTCGTCGGTGCCGAACTTCAGGAAACCGGAACCCGGGACGTTCGGCAGCTCGTAGGCGTCCGGGACACCGATCGCGGCGCGGGACTCGGCCGCCGAGAACGTGCGCAGACCGATGCGGTACGACAGATAGGTCTCCAGGCCGCGCAGGCGGCCCTCCTCCAGGCGCTGCGACGCCAGCAGCAGATGCACGCCCAGCGAACGGCCGATACGTCCGATCTGCACGAACATCTCGATGAAGTCCGGCTTGGCGGTCAGCAGCTCGCTGAACTCGTCGATCACCAGGACGAGGGACGGGATCGGCTGCAGGGGGGCGCCGGCCGCGCGGGCCTTCTCGTAGTCGTGGATGTTGGCGTAGTTGCCCGCGTCGCGCAGCAGCTCCTGGCGGCGGTTCAGCTCACCACGGATCGAGTCGCCCATGCGGTCGACGAGGGTCAGGTCGTCGGCCAGGTTGGTGATCACGGCCGCCACGTGCGGCAGCTGGGCCATGCCCGCGAACGTGGCACCACCCTTGAAGTCGGCGAGGACGAAGTTCAGCGTCTCGGAGGAGTGGGTCACAGCGAGGCCGAGGACCAGCGTGCGCAGCAGTTCCGACTTGCCGGAACCGGTCGCACCGACGCACAGGCCGTGCGGGCCCATGCCCTCCTGCGCGGCCTCCTTGAGGTCGAGCATGACGGGCCGGCCGTCCTCACCGACACCGATCGGCACCCGCAGCCGCTCCGACTGCGAGCGCGGCCGCCAGGTTCGCTTCGGGTCGACCGAGGCCGCGTCGCCCAGGTTCAGCAGGTCCGTGAACTCCAGGTTGGCGAGCAGCGGTTCGTCGTCGTCCCCGCCCGACGCCACCCGCAGCGGCGCCAGTTGGCGGGCGAGAGCTTCGGCGGCTTCGTACGACAGGACGTCGGGCGTCCCTTCGTAGACCATGCCGTGCGCCGACTCCAGGCGCAGTTCCTTGGGCTGCACGATGACGGACAGGTCGCCCCGGCCGATGGTGAGGTCGCCCGGCACGACCTCCAGGACCGTCACACCCTGCATGCCCTCGGGGCTGGCCAGCAAGGAGGTCGGGGGCAGGGAGACGCCGTCGAGCACGACCACCACATGCGGCTGCTCGGGGACCGGGGGACCACCGGGGTGGAAGCGCGGGCGGCCCTGGAGACGGGTGGCGAGCCGGTCCTCCAGCTCCACGGGGTCGGTGGTGATCAGACGGATGCTGCCGGCGCCGTCGGCGAGGCCCGGGGCCTGCACGTGCGGCAGCCACTTGGCCCACTCCCACTCGGGCGCCGACTGGCGCTCCGAGACGACGGCGATGACCAGGTCCTCGGGGGAGTGCAGCGAGGCGAGGGAGGCGGTGACGGCACGGGCGGCGCCGCGCACGGTGCCGGGCTCGCCGCTGATCGTCACGTGGTAGAAGGCGCGCAACGAGACCGCCATCGGCAGCTCGTCGAGAGTGCTGTGCGTGGCCAGGAAGCGCTGCATGGCGCCCGCGGTGAGCGGCTCCAGCTCGTCCACCGGGCCGGTCTGGGGCGGGATCAGGGGAGTGGCCAGGGACTGCGGACCGAGACCCACGCGCACCTGCCCGAAGTCCTCGTCCCCGGTGCGCCGTTCCCACACCCGGCTGCCTTCGGCGACCAGCGCCCACAGTTGCTCCGGCGAAGGATGCAGGTAGTACTGCGCGTCGCGCTGGGCCTGCGCGGTGTCCAGGGCGGCACGCCGGGTCTGCGACAGATAACGCAGGTAGTCACGGCGCATGTCGGCCATCTGCCCCTGGTTGCCGCGCCGGTAGCGGACCAGCATCGAGATGCCCATGGCGACCGTCGAGGCCACCATCAGCAGGCCCATGATCTTCATGAAGGGCTGGGCCTGGGGATTGAAGAAGAACACCACCGACCCGCCCATGCCGAGCATGGGCAGGAGCTGCATCCAAGCGCTTTCCTGCTGGCCGCGCGGAAGTTCTGGCGGAGCTTGCAGCAGGACCTCGTCCGTGGGCACTTCCTTCGGCAGTGCCCGCGGTGGGCGCTTGACGACGATGTGGCTCACTACGCACCAATTCCCTTGCCGGACCGAGATTTTTCGTCCGCCGCCCCGTGTCAGGCGAACGTCGATCGCGAAGCGCGATCCTACTGACAACCACGGACAACGGCTGGCGGTAGGGTGCCGGTGAGACGCGTGAGCAGTTGCGAATCGTTCCGGGAAAACTCGGGCAATCCGCAACGGTTCGAAGGAGGCGCCTCCCCGCAAACCCCGGATGCGACCGCTCGGTTCACCGGTGGAGCGTGCGGCGCCGCACAACCTACACAGGATTTTTACGGGCGGAAGGTGCGCGGCGGCACCGCGGACCGCCCCACCACCGACGAGGGGGAACAGCAGGTGAGCATGACGGCCTCCGCGCCGGCCGGCGCGCCCGGCGGACACGGCACCGGAGCCCCTTCCGGGGCGGGCATGGGATTCGGCTTCTGCCGGGTCACCATCGTGGCGCCCGACAGCCGCATCGACGTGGCGCTGCCCGACGACGTACCAGTTGCCGACCTGTACCCGGAGATACTGCGCCTGTCCCAGCAGAGCCCCGCCGAGGGCGCTCCGGTCGGCTACCACCTCGTACGGCGCGACGGCACCGTCCTCGACGGCGCCCGGTCCTTCACGGCGCAACGCATCCTCGACGGCGAGCTGCTCACCCTGCGGCCGTTCGCCGAGTCGCTGCCGCCCGCCGTCCTCGACGACGTCTCCGAGGCGGTGGCCTCGGCCGTCACCCGCGACCGCACTCTGTGGAGCGGCGACCTCACCCGCGCCGCCGGCCTCGTCGCGGGCGGCATCCTGCCCGCGCTGCTCGCCTTCGTGGCCTGGAGCTCCCAGGTCCACCACGACATGCACAGCCTGCAGGGCATCGTCGCGGGCGTCACCGGCATCCTGCTGGTCACCATCGCTTGCGTGCGCGCGCGTGTGTACGACGACCGGGGCTCGGCGGTCGCGTTGGGACTCGGCGCCCTGCCGAACATCGGCGTGGCCGGTTCGGGACTGCTGCCGCTCGCCGATCACGAGGGCATCGGACGGCTCCAGTTCCTGCTCGCCTGCACGGCGGTCCTGGTCGCCTCCCTGGTGCTCACCCTGGTCTCGCCCGGCGGTGACGGACCCTTCGTGGCGTTCCTCTTCGCCTCCGCCATCGGTCTGGGCACCACCTTCATCGCGACCCTCACCGATCTGAGGCCCATCGAGACGGCCGCCATCTGCGCCCCGCTGTCCGTCGTTGCGCTGGCCTTCCTGCCGGGCCTGTCCATGCGCTTCGCGCGGCTGCCCATCGGCTTCGAACCGCCCAACCCCTCCCGCGGCGGCTACGACACCGGCGAGCCCGCCCCGCAGGAGCCCGTGGACGCAGAGCGGGTGGCCGCCCAGGCCCGGCGCGGCCACGAACTCCTCGTCGGCCTCGTCGGCGGCTGTGCCCTCGTCGCCGTGGGCGCGTCGATCGTCCTCGGCTTCTCCAGCAACACGTGGGCCCAGCTCCTGGCCCTCGCGACCGGCGTGGCCATGCTGATGCGGGCACACCTCTTCCGCTACACCGCGCAGGTCGGTGCCACCCTGGCGGCCGGCCTCGCCGCCCTCGTCTTCCTCGGCCTCGGGCTTGCCCTGAACCCGCCCCGGGGCTATCTGATCGATGCCTTCCAGGGCGACACCTCGTCGCTCGACATCCGCAGCATCTGGCTCGCCGCGGCGGTCGGCGCGGCCACCGCCCTGGTCACCGCGATCGGTCTGATCACTCCGCGCCGCGGTGTCACCCCCTTCTGGGGCCGCTTCCTGGAGATCGCCGAGAGCTTCGTCCTGCTCACGCTGATCCCGCTGGCACTGGCCGTGTTCGACGTGTACGCGCGTGCACGGGCGATGACCAGCTGAGGACCGACGCCGGGGATGGCACGGAAAAAAGGGCGGCACGCATGGTGCCGCCCTTTCTCACGTTCCGCTCACTACCCCCCAAGCCCCCCATTCCGCTCCGAAGGCCCCAGATCGAACTCCCCGTCCCGCGCCCCCAGTACGAACGCCCGCCACTCCGCCTCGGTGTAGCGCAGCACGGTGTCGTGGTCGAGGGAGGAGCGCATCGCCACCGCCCCGGCGGGCAGGTACGCGATCTCGACCCGCTCCTCGTGCGCCTCCGTGCCGGGCGCGCAGTGCCACTCCACGCCGGAGATGTCGAGCGCGTACAGCTCGTCCCGTTCCCGCTCCTTGCGCGCCTTGACGTCTTCCTGCGATTCCGGCGCCGGTGTCCCGGCGCTCGTGCCCTGTGTCTCGGCCATGGTGAAGCGGCCCCCTTCGGCATACGGACGGCGTTGCGTTGTCACCCTACTGGGAGCCCACGCACGCGTACGGTGAAATCGCCTGGTCAACGCCCGGAGGAGGGGCGGGCTGGACAGGCAGGGCGGACGGGCGGCCGCTTGTGCCCGGAGAGCGGAGGTTTCGTCACAGGCAGGCAACGGGCGTGCCCGTGACATGCCATGTCCACGTAAATTCCCGGGCATGAGCATGCCCGGCACTGCCCCATGGTCCCTCCCGTCGACCGACGTCCTCGCCCTTGGGCGCGGCCGGGGCGGCGGCTACCACAGCAGCTATCACGGCAGCTACCACCACTACGGGAGCCACGGATCCGGCGGCAGCGGCTTCGTGTGGATGGCGGTCACCGTCCTGGTCCTCGTGATCGTGGCCGTCCTGATCTGGAACGCCCAGCGCGACCGGTGACACGGACGGCCGAACCGTGCTGGTACCCTGAGTGACGGCCGTTTGTGTACGCACCTCCGGAGCCCTCTGAAAAGGCTCTGGTGGCCGCGCCCAGCGGATCCCCGCCTTCCGAGTAACGGAAGCTCCCCCGAGACGTAGACCGGGGGCACTCGGTGGCACTCAACAGACTATGAGGAGTACGCGTGTCGCTCGACGCCGCTACGAAGAAGCAGATCATCGCCGAGTTCGGTACCAAGGAGGGTGACACCGGCTCCCCCGAGGTCCAGGTCGCTCTGCTCTCCCGTCGGATCTCCGACCTGACGGAGCACCTCAAGACCCACAAGCACGACCACCACTCCCGTCGTGGCCTGCTGATCCTGGTCGGTCAGCGCCGCCGCCTTCTCCAGTACCTGGCGAAGAAGGACATCCAGCGCTTCCGTACGCTGGTCGACCGCCTCGGCATCCGCCGTGGTGCGGCGGGCGCCAAGTAAGACGCCGTGAAGGGAGCGGTTCCCCGAAGCACCCGGGGACCGCTCCCTTCGTCGTACATGCGGAAACGTGCGGAGTGTCACTCACGCTTTGTAGTGTGGTAGCACAACGCAATACGTACGACACAGAACGACGTACAACACAGAACGAGGAGAAGCGCACTTCGCCGCCGCCGGTCCTCGGTAGTGGCCCCCGGGGGGAAGCGAGCCCCGGGTGCTTCGATCGAAGACCGGCCCGCACCGCACGGCGCGCTTCTCCACCGCCGTCCCCCTGCCACACGGGCAGCCAAGGGACGAAAGACGATATGTAACGGAGAAAACGCTAGTGGAGAACGAGACCCACTACGCCGAGGCCGTCATCGACAACGGCGCCTTCGGCACCCGTACGATCCGCTTCGAGACGGGCCGCCTGGCCAAGCAGGCCGCCGGTTCCGCCGTGGCGTACCTGGACGACGACACCATGGTGCTGTCGGCCACCACCGCCTCCAAGAACCCCAAGGACCAGCTCGACTTCTTCCCGCTCACGGTGGACGTCGAGGAGCGGATGTACGCCGCCGGCAAGATCCCCGGCAGCTTCTTCCGCCGTGAGGGCCGTCCCTCCGAGGACGCCATCCTCACCTGCCGGCTGATCGACCGCCCGCTGCGCCCGTCCTTCAAGAAGGGCCTGCGCAACGAGATCCAGGTCGTCTGCACGGTCATGGCCCTCAACCCCGACCACCTGTACGACGTCGTGGCGATCAACGCCGCGTCCGCGTCCACGCAGCTGGCCGGTCTGCCCTTCTCCGGCCCGATCGGCGGCGTCCGCGTCGCGCTGATCCGCGGTCAGTGGGTCGCCTTCCCGACGCACACCGAGCTCGAGGACGCCGTCTTCGACATGGTCGTCGCCGGGCGCGTCCTGGAGGACGGCGACGTCGCGATCATGATGGTCGAGGCCGAGGCGACCGACGGCACCATCAAGCTCGTCGAGGGCGGCGCCGAGGCGCCGACCGAGGAGGTCGTCGCCGCCGGTCTGGAGGCGGCCAAGCCCTTCATCAAGGTCCTGTGCCGCGCCCAGGCCGACCTCGCCGCCAAGGCCGCCAAGCCGACCGGCGAGTTCCCGATCTTCCTGGACTACCAGGACGACGTCCTGGAGGCCCTGACCGCCGCGGTCAAGCCCGAGCTCGCCCAGGCGCTCACCATCGCCGGCAAGCAGGAGCGCGAGGCCGAGCTGGACCGCGTCAAGGGTCTCGCCGCCGAGAAGCTCCTGCCGGAGTTCGAGGGCCGCGAGAAGGAGATCTCCGCCGCGTACCGCTCGCTCACCAAGCAGCTGGTCCGTGAGCGCGTCATCAAGGAGAAGAAGCGCATCGACGGCCGTGGGGTGACGGACATCCGTACCCTCGCCGCCGAGGTCGAGGCCATCCCGAGGGTGCACGGCTCCGCGCTGTTCGAGCGTGGCGAGACCCAGATCCTGGGCGTCACCACCCTCAACATGCTCCGCATGGAGCAGCAGCTGGACACCCTCTCCCCGGTGACCCGCAAGCGCTACATGCACAACTACAACTTCCCGCCGTACTCCACCGGTGAGACCGGTCGCGTCGGCTCCCCGAAGCGCCGCGAGATCGGCCACGGCGCCCTCGCCGAGCGCGCCCTGGTGCCGGTGCTGCCGACGCGTGAGGAGTTCCCGTACGCGATCCGCCAGGTGTCCGAGGCCCTCGGCTCCAACGGCTCGACGTCCATGGGTTCGGTCTGCGCCTCCACCATGTCGCTGCTGAACGCCGGTGTGCCGCTGAAGGCCCCGGTCGCCGGTATCGCCATGGGTCTGATCTCCCAGGAGATCGACGGCGAGACGCACTACGTCACCCTCACCGACATCCTCGGTGCCGAGGACGCCTTCGGTGACATGGACTTCAAGGTCGCCGGCACCAAGGAGTTCGTGACCGCCCTCCAGCTCGACACCAAGCTGGACGGCATCCCCGCCTCCGTCCTGGCCGCGGCCCTCAAGCAGGCCCGCGACGCCCGCCTGCACATCCTCGACGTGATGATGGAGGCCATCGACCGGCCCGACGAGATGAGCCCGCACGCCCCGCGGATCATCACCGTCAAGATCCCGGTCGACAAGATCGGCGAGGTCATCGGCCCCAAGGGCAAGATGATCAACCAGATCCAGGAGGACACGGGCGCCGAGATCACCATCGAGGACGACGGCACGATCTACATCGGTGCCGCCGACGGCCCCTCCGCCGAGGCCGCCCGCGCCACGATCAACGGCATCGCCAACCCGACGATGCCCGAGGTCGGCGAGCGCTACCTCGGTACGGTCGTCAAGACGACCACCTTCGGTGCGTTCGTCTCCCTGCTGCCTGGCAAGGACGGTCTGCTGCACATCTCGCAGATCCGCAAGCTCGCCGGCGGCAAGCGCGTGGAGAACGTCGAGGACGTCCTCGGCGTGGGCCAGAAGGTCCAGGTCGAGATCGCCGAGATCGACTCCCGCGGCAAGCTCTCCCTCGTTCCGGTGATCGAGGGCGAAGAAGGCAACGAGTCGGACAAGGACGACGCCGAGCAGTGACGTCCCGTAGCTCCAAGGTGACGGCCCGCCCCTCTTCGGAGGCGCGGGCCGTCGCCCGTACCCAAACCCTCATCAAGGGCACCAACGGCATCGGCACGGTACGCAAGACCACCCTCCCCGGGGGCCTGCGCATCGTCACCGAGACCCTGCCCTCGGTCCGCTCCGCGACCTTCGGTATCTGGGCGCACGTCGGCTCCCGCGACGAGACCCCGGCCCTGAACGGCGCCACGCACTACCTGGAGCACCTGCTCTTCAAGGGCACGCGCGAGCGGAGCGCGCTGGACATCTCCTCCGCCCTCGACGCCGTCGGCGGCGAGATGAACGCGTTCACGGCGAAGGAGTACACGTGCTACTACGCACGTGTGCTCGACACCGACCTGCCGCTCGCCATCGACGTCGTCTGCGACATGCTGACCGGCTCGCTGATCCTCGAGGAGGACGTCGACGTCGAGCGCGGCGCGATCCTCGAAGAGATCGCCATGACCGAGGACGACCCGGGCGACTGTGTGCACGACCTGTTCGCGCACACCATGTTCGGCAACAACGCCCTCGGCCGCCCCGTGCTCGGTACGGTCGACACGGTCAACGCCCTCACCGCCGACCGCATCCGCCGTTTCTACAGGAAGCACTACGACCCCACCCACCTGGTGGTCGCCTGCGCCGGCAACATCGACCACGCCAAGGTCGTACGACAGGTCCGCGCGGCCTTCGAGAAGGCGGGCGCCTTCAACGGCCTCGACGCGCAGCCCATCGGCCCGCGCGACGGCAGCCGTACGATCCGCACCTCCGGCAAGGTCGAGCTGCTCGGCCGCAAGACCGAGCAGGCACACGTCGTCCTCGGCATGCCGGGCCTCGCCCGCACCGACGACCGCCGCTGGGCCATGGGCGTGCTCAACACCGCGCTCGGCGGCGGCATGTCCTCCCGTCTCTTCCAGGAGGTCCGGGAGAAGCGGGGCCTGGCCTACAGCGTGTACTCGTACACCTCCGGCTTCGCCGACTGCGGCCTGTTCGGCGTGTACGCCGGCTGCCGGCCGAGTCTGGTGCACGACGTGCTGAAGATCTGCCGCGACGAACTCGACCACGTCGCCGTCAACGGCCTCACCGACGACGAGATCGCCCGCGCCATCGGCCAGCTCCAGGGCTCCACCGTCCTCGGCCTGGAGGACACCGGCGCGCTGATGAACCGCATCGGCAAGAGCGAACTGTGCTGGGGCGAGCAGATGTCCGTCGACGACATGCTGGACCGGATAGCGGCGGTCACCCCGGACGAGGTCCGCTCGGTCGCCCGCGACATCCTGGGACAGCGCCCGTCGCTGTCGGTCATCGGCCCGCTGAAGGACAGGCAGGCCGCGCGGCTGCACGACGCCGTCGCCTAATCACCTCCCGGTCACTCCCTAAGGAAGCAAGAGATGAGCAAGCTGCGCGTGGCGGTCCTCGGTGCCAGGGGCCGGATCGGGTCCGAGGCGGTCAAGGCGGTCGAGGCGGCCGAGGACATGGATCTGGTCGCCGCCCTCGGCCGGGGCGACAAGCTCCAGACGCTGGCGGAGAGCGGCGCCCAGGTCGCCGTGGAGCTGACCACCCCCGACTCCGTCATGGACAACCTCGACTTCTGCGTGCGCCACGGCATCCACGCGGTCGTCGGTACGACCGGCTGGACCGAGGAGCGCCTCGCGCGGCTGAGGGGCTGGCTGGCCGAGTCCCCGGAGACCGGTGTGCTGATCGCGCCGAACTTCTCCATCGGCGCCGTCCTGACGATGAAGTTCGCGCAGATCGCCGCGCCGTACTTCGAGTCGGTCGAAGTCGTCGAGCTGCACCACCCGAAGAAGGTGGACGCTCCGAGCGGTACGGCCACGCGCACGGCTCAGCTCATCGCCGAGGCCCGCAGGGCTGCCGGTACGGCCCCGGCACCGGACGCCACGGTGACGGCGCTGGACGGCGCGCGGGGCGCCAGCGTCGACGGGATCCCGGTCCACGCCGTACGGCTGCGCGGCCTCCTGGCCCACCAGGAGGTGCTGCTCGGCGGCGAGGGCGAGACCCTGACCATCCGCCACGACTCCCTGCACCACAGCAGCTTCATGCCGGGCATCCTGCTCGGCGCCCGCCGCGTGGTGACCACTCCGGGCCTGACCTTCGGCCTGGAGCACTTCCTGGACCTGAGCTGAGACAGACTCCCCGATGCGCGCGAAGATCTCCTACCTCGTCACGGCCGCCGTCCTGGTCTTCTACTTCGTCCTGGTCGGCAGCCGCGGCATCATGCTCATCCAGTCCGGCACGGTCGTGACCGTGACCTTCGGGGTCGCGGTCCTGATCCTGCCGGTCATCGGCCTGTGGTTCCTGTGGAAGAACACCCAGTTCGTCCGCAGGGCCAATGCTCTCGCCGCCGAACTCGACGCCGAGGGCGGACTGCCCGTGGACGAGCTGAAGCGCCTGCCCAGCGGCCGGATCGACCGGGACTCGGCCGACGAGGTCTTCGCCAAGCGCAGGGCCGAGACCGAGGCGACCCCCGACGACTGGCGCTGCTGGTTCCGCCTCGCCGTCGCCTACCACGACGCCCGCGACACCCCCCGCGCCCGCAAGGCGATGCAAAAGGCCATCGCCCTGCACGACGGCAAGCCGGCCGAGGCCTGACGCCGGCAGACGGCGCCGTCGCCGAGCCGTGTCCGGCCCTTGCGCTGCCTTCAGGCGGCACCCTGCAGGTGCCGGTAGGCGATCCAACCCCGCGGCCGGCACCTGCACCCGGCACCCTTCGGTTCAGCCGCGCCCGCGGCCGTACTCCGCCGCCCAAGCCTCCACCGTGTCCGCCGCACGATCGAACGCGGCCGGGCGGCCCAGGAAGTCCAGAGTGTGCGTGGTCAGCAGCGGCGGCGTGTCCGTGGCCGGCCGGTCCTTGCGTATGAGTGCCAGCGCCTGCCCCTGCACCGTCCGCGGCAACCCCAGCAAGCGCACCGGCTGCTGCGCCGTTCGCACCGAGATCACCCGCGCCCACGGCACCGTACGCGTCACCAGGAAGCCGACGTGGCGCAGTCCGCGCCCGCTCACCCAGACGCCCATGCGCAGGAGCCGCAGCGCCCCGGCTATGACCATGAGCCCGGCTACCAGGATCGCCCCGGCGGAGGACACCGAGCGGGTCAGGGCTATGGCCACCGCGGAGAACAGCACGAAGGAGGCGAGCAGCAGCACCAGCGCCGCCACCCCCACACGCCAGGGGCCGGGACGGTAGGGGCGCCGCCAGCGCTCCCGGTCGTCGTACGGCAACGCGCTCTCGGAAGCGGCCTCGAAGGTGCGGTCGGCCGTCAGAAAGGACAGGGGCACGGCTGGTCCTCACTCGATGCGTGCGTGGCTGTGCCGGTGAGGCTATCCGCCGCTGTTCCCGCTCACCACCCTTGGGTGGTCGGAAGGGTCAGTGCCCCTGAGAGGCCTGGGACTGCTGTGTCGGCGTACTGGACGGGGTGGACATCGCCGGCATGCCGAGGATCAGGGCCCCCACCAGCCCGGCGACGAGGGTGAGTCCCAGCAGCCAGCGCCCGGCTATCTCCCCGAAGGACGCCCGCGGACGGGGCGGGGGAGTGACATTGCTCCGGAACCTGTCCGCCTCGGCCAGGGAGGCGAAGGGCACGGGCTCGCGCCGACGGAACATCGCGGGTACGTCTCCTTTTGGGATCGAACGAGTGGGCCTCACCGATACAGACGCTCGAGTGACACAAAAGGTGCCCATGTCGGAAAAAATCCGTGGTGGGATTTTTGAGGCCGGGTACTGCCGTGGCCCGGGCGGGTGCCCCGTAAGGTGGGCGCGAACCACAGCTGTGATGGGAAGGACCCCAACCCCCGTGACCACCCCCGAGTCGCTCACGTTCCGCAGTGACGTCACCGTCGAGCTGGTGAAGTCCAGCGCTTCGGACGCCGACGTCCTCTTCGCCGCGCGGGTCTCCACCGCCGGCGAGCAGTCCCTGGACGAGCTGAAGAAGGACCCCGAGCGCTCCAAGGGGCTGATCAACTTCCTGATGCGGGACCGGCACGGCAGCCCGTTCGAGCACAACTCGATGACGTTCTTCATCAGTGCCCCGATCTTCGTCTTCCGCGAGTTCATGCGGCACCGCGTCGGCTGGTCCTACAACGAGGAGTCCGGCCGCTACCGGGAGCTCCAGCCGGTCTTCTACGTCCCCGGCACCGACCGCAAGCTGGTCCAGGAGGGCCGCCCGGGCAAGTACGTCTTCGTCGAGGGCACCCCGGCCCAGCACGAGGCGGTCACCAGCACCCTGCAGGAGTCGTACGAGCAGGCGTACGCGGCCTACCAGAAGATGCTCGCCGAGGGCGTCGCCCGCGAGGTCGCCCGCGCGGCCCTCCCCGTCGGCCTCTACTCCTCGATGTACGCCACCTGCAACGCCCGCTCCCTGATGCACTTCCTCGGCCTGCGCACCCAGCACGAACTGGCCAAGGTGCCGTCCTTCCCGCAGCGGGAGATCGAGATGGTCGGCGAGAAGATGGAGGCGGAGTGGGCGAAGCTCATGCCGCTGACGCACGCCGCCTTCAACGCGAACGGGCGCGTGGCCCCGTAAAAAAGACCTACGAAGCCCTGTTCCCTCGCCCGGAACGGATGTACGGATCAGCCTCGCGAAGTGTCCGTATTGCGGCATTTAGAGAAGTTCATCTAGCCTGATCAAACGGACCCGGCACTGCTTGAACCCCCGAGCAGGCAGTGCCGGGCTCCGCATTTGTCCTGACTTTCCCGACCCCCCGAGGGCAGACCGCACAGGGAGCACCGAGTAGCGTGTTACCCATGGCTCCGACCTCGACTCCGCAGACCCCCTTCGGGCGGGTCCTCACCGCCATGGTCACGCCCTTCACGGCGGACGGCGCACTCGACCTCGACGGCGCGCAGCGACTCGCCGCCCACCTGGTGGACGCAGGCAACGACGGCCTGATCATCAACGGGACCACCGGCGAGTCCCCCACCACCAGCGATGCGGAGAAATCGGACCTCGTACGAGCCGTACTGGAGGCCGTCGGCGACCGCGCCCATGTCGTCGCCGGCGTCGGCACCAACGACACCCACCACAGCATCGAGCTGGCCCGCCAGGCCGAGCGCGACGGCGCGCACGGCCTGCTGGTCGTCACGCCGTACTACAACAAGCCCCCGCAGGAGGGCCTGTACCGGCACTTCACGGCCGTCGCCGACACCACCGGCCTGCCGGTCATGCTGTACGACATCCCCGGCCGCAGCGGCGTCCCGATCAACACCGAGACCCTCGTCCGGCTCGCCGAGCACCCCCGGATCGTCGCCAACAAGGACGCCAAGGGCGACCTCGGCCGCGCCAGCTGGGCCATCGCCGAGTCCGGCCTCGCCTGGTACTCCGGCGACGACATGCTGAACCTCCCGCTGCTCTCCGTGGGCGCGGTCGGCTTCGTCTCGGTCGTCGGCCACGTCGTCACCCCCGACCTGCGCGCCCTCGTCGACGCGTACGTCTCCGGCGACGTCGTCAAGGCAACCGAGATCCACCAGAAGCTGCTCCCGGTCTACACCGGCATGTTCCGCACCCAGGGCGTCATGACCACGAAGGCCGCGCTCGCCCTGCAGGGACTGCCCGCGGGCCCCCTGCGCTCGCCCATGGTCGAGTGCTCGCCCGAGGAGATCACCCAGCTCAAGATCGATCTTGCCGCCGGCGGGGTACAGCTCTGACAACAGACTTGGCACCACACGGGCTTCACAACTGAAGAACAACAGAAGAGACGGGCCACCGGTGCCCGCACCCCACAACGACAACTGCTTCTGCACGAACGTCTCACGCGCCACGTGCCCGACCGGTACGTGGCGCGTGTGGTGAGGAGAGTCTTTTGAGTCATCCGCATCCCGAACTCGGCTCGCCCCCGCCCCTCCCCGAGGGCGGTCTGCGAGTCACCCCGCTCGGCGGTCTCGGCGAGATCGGCCGAAACATGACGGTCTTCGAGTACGGCGGCCGCCTGCTGATCGTCGACTGCGGAGTGCTCTTCCCCGAGGAGGAGCAGCCAGGAATCGACCTGATCCTGCCGGACTTCTCGTCCATCCGGGACCGCCTCGACGACATCGAGGGCATCGTCCTCACGCACGGCCACGAGGACCACATCGGCGGTGTCCCGTTCCTGCTCCGCGAGAAGCCGGACATCCCGCTGATCGGCTCCAAGCTGACTCTCGCCCTGATCGAGGCCAAGCTCCAGGAGCACCGGATCCGCCCGTACACCCTCGAGGTGGCCGAGGGGCAGCGCGAGCGCATCGGCCCCTTCGACTGCGAGTTCATCGCCGTCAACCACTCCATCCCGGACGCCCTGGCCGTCGCCATCCGCACCCCCGCCGGCATGGCGGTGCACACCGGCGACTTCAAGATGGACCAGCTTCCGCTGGACAACCGCCTCACCGACCTGCACGCCTTCGCCCGGCTGAGCCAGGAGGGCATCGACCTCCTGCTCACCGATTCCACGAACGCCGAGGTCCCGGGCTTCACCCCGCACGAGCGCGACATCTCCAACGTGCTGCGCCAGGTCTTCGCCGGCGCGCGCAAGCGGATCATCGTGGCGAGCTTCGCCAGCCACGTCCACCGCATCCAGCAGATCCTGGACGCGGCCCACGAGTACGGCCGCCGGGTCGCCTTCGTCGGCCGCTCGATGGTCCGCAACATGGGCATCGCGAGGGACCTGGGGTATCTGAAGGTGCCCCCGGGGCTGGTCGTGGACGTGAAGACGCTGGACGACCTCCCCGACCACGAGGTGGTCCTGGTCTGCACGGGCTCCCAGGGCGAACCGATGGCGGCACTGTCGAGGATGGCGAACCGGGATCACCAGATCCGGATCGTCGAGGGCGACACGGTCATCCTGGCGTCGTCGCTGATCCCCGGAAACGAGAACGCCGTCTACCGGGTGATCAACGGCCTGACCCGCTGGGGCGCCAACGTCGTCCACAAGGGCAACGCCAAGGTGCATGTTTCCGGCCACGCGTCGGCGGGCGAGCTGCTGTACTTCTACAACATCTGCCGCCCGAAGAACCTCATGCCGGTCCACGGCGAGTGGCGCCACCTGCGCGCCAACGCCGAGTTGGGCGCGCTGACGGGTGTCCCGCACGACCGGATCGTCATCGCCGAGGACGGCGTCGTGGTCGACCTGGTCGAGGGCAAGGCCAAGATCTCCGGCAAGGTCCAGGCGGGTTACGTCTACGTCGACGGCCTCTCCGTCGGCGATGTCGGCGAGCCGGCCCTCAAGGACCGCAAGATCCTCGGTGACGAGGGCATCATCTCGGTCTTCGTGGTCGTGGACTCGTCCACCGGCAAGATCACCGGCGGTCCGCACATCCAGGCGCGCGGCTCCGGCATCGAGGACTCGGCCTTCGCCGACGTCATCCCGAAGATCACGGAAGCGCTGGAGCGGTCCGCGCAGGACGGTGTCGTGGAGCCGCACCAGCTCCAGCAACTCGTTCGGCGCAGCCTCGGCAAGTGGGTCTCGGACACGTATCGCCGCAGGCCGATGATCCTCCCTGTGGTCGTGGAGGTCTGACGGCTCGTCGGAGCATCACCCGAGCGGGGCGCCTCGATTTGCATCGAGGCGCCCCGCTCCAGTACGTTTACGGCTCCGCCCAACCGGGAACCCCAGCACTTCACGCGCTGGACACGGATGCCCGGAGCGGGTGGGAAAACCGACTCAGAACTTCTGATAAAGTCGGAACCGCCGGAAAGGAAACCGCGAGAAAACGCGGGGAACCTGGAAAGCACCGAGGAAATCGGATCGAGAAAAGATCTGATAGAGTCGGAAACACCGAAGGGAAGCGCCCGGAGGAAAGCCCGAGAGGGTGAGTACAAAGGAAGCGACCGTTCCTTGAG
>NZ_JBFAWG010000065.1:0-35520 GCF_040680215.1 Streptomyces sp. NPDC052107 | reverse complement strand
GCTGGCGGCTCCTGTCGTTCAGTACCAGGGCACGAAGGCGATTGGCTCCCAAGGCTGAGCAACGCTCAGGCTCGCTAAGCCAATCAGAGACGCTTCACGCACCGTCCATCCGCCGACCAAGTCACCCGCGGGTGGGGAACCGAAGTGAGCAGGTCTGGCCACCGTCAGAGCGAGTGGTGGGGATTTTCAAATAGAGCCATCAGCCCCTCCAAGGGCGAACGGGAACGGGTCATCCCAATGTCCGCCGAACTGTTCCACGTCGTCGCCCAGATCGTTCGCCGGTACACTCGCAACGGGCAGGCGATTCCGCTCGTGAGCCGCTACGACGGACATGAGAAGACCTGGTCAGAGCCCATGCCGTTTCTGGTTTAGCGGCAGCTGGGAACCGTTCGCGGTGTCCTATCGCCAGCCACCGTGCTCAACATGATCGGCCGGAGCTGCGAAGAGATCGCCGAGACGAACCCCGCCTTCGCCGGCACCAAGTTCACCCCGCACGACTTCCGGAGGCTCTTCGCGACCGACATCGTCAACGGCGGCCTGCCGATCCACATCGGCGCGGCCCTGCTCGGACATCTGAATCTTCAGACCAGGCAGGGTTACGTCGCGGTCTTTGCCGAGGACATTGTCAAGCACTTCCAGGAGTTCTTGAACAACCGTCGAGCCCTGCGTCCCGAGGGCGAGTACGTCGACGTCACACCCGAGGAGTGGGCGGAGTTCGAGGAGCACTTCGACAAGCGCAAGGTCGAACTCGGCAACTGTGCTCGCCCCTACGGATCACCCTGCCAGCACGAGCCTGCATTCGATGCCCCATGCTCCAGGTCACCCCAAAGATGTTGCCCAGGCTCGCCGAGTTGGAGAAGGATCTCTTGCTGAGGCGCAAGAGGGCCCAGGAGGAGCAGTGGCTCAGCGAGATCGAAGGAATCGACATGACACTCACCTTCCTCCGAACCAAGCAGGCAGATGCCGCACGACTCACACGCCGGGTCCCCGTCGACCTGGGAATCCCACGGCCACGTCACTAGGAGAACCATGACCAAACCGCCCAGTTGCCCCCAGACGTGTATGTGTACTCAACAATAAGGGAGGACAGTATGGAGCCACTGGAACTCCGTCGCGCAGTTGAGGCAGGACAGGCGACCGCTTCGGAGCTGGGCCTTCAGGTCGAAGATGTGGTTGTCATCCACAACTCGGACCGCGTTGCGCTGCGCTTGGTCCCTTGCGATGTTCTGGCTCGGGTCGCGCCTTCGGGGCATCTGGCTGATTCCGAGTTCGAAGTAGAGGTTGCTCACCATCTCGCCGACGTCGACGCTCCGGTGGCTGAGCTCGACCCTCGGGTCGCCCCTCGAGTCTATGTGCGTGATGCTTTCGCCATCTCGCTCTGGACCTACTACGAACCTGTGGGATCAGAGATCGCGCCGGCCGACTACGCAGACGCGTTCATGCGGCACCATGCCGCCCTGCGCCAGATCGATCTGGACGCACCACATTTCACCGATCGAGTCGCCGTGGCACTGAGAGAGGTGAACGACCGGGAGCGGTCTCCCGACCTGCCCGATTCTGACCGGGAGTTCCTCAGCGACACACTCAGTGGCCTGAACGCCGCGATCAGCATCGACAAAGGCGGCGACCAGCTGTTGCACGGCGAGCCCCATCCGGGCAACCTCCTAAACACAAGGAGAGGGCCGCTTTTCGTAGACCTCGCCACCTGCTGCCGTGGGCCGATCGAGTTCGACCTCGCTCATGCGCCCGAAGAAGTGGGAAAGCACTATGCGGGGGCTGACCACGACCTGATTCACCGGTGCCGCGCCCTGAACTGGGCGATGGTCTCGGCCTGGCGCTGGCGCCGAGACGACCAAATGCCTGACCGGGACCACTGGAGAGTGGAGGGGCTCAACCGGGTTCGTGCTGCACTTGATCGCTGCGGACTGAGCTGACTCCAGGCAGAGGGGCTGCTGGGCCGGTCCCGATCCGCTGCGCCGTATGCGGAATCCCGACACGGTGCGGCGGTCGAACTCGGTCAGCCTGAGAGGACATCCATCCTCTCGCCCCGTGCCCACAGCAGCGACCCGGACACGGACTCGTCACATGATCGGCCGGACAGGTCCTAGTTCAACCGGACGGCGTGACCGAGGACCACACGCCGAACCACTGCTCGGCGCCGTACTCCTCGAACCGCTCCACCTCGGTGAACCCCAGCTTCGCCGCGAGGCGCATCGAGCGGGCGTTGGCGGTCTGTGTGGTGAGCACTACCGGATCGCCGGGATGTGCGCCGGCGAACCAGTCGAGTGCCGCTGTGCACGCCTCGGCGGCGTACCCGCATCCCCACGCTTCCGGCAGGAACATGTAACCGATCTCGGCCTCCCCGGCATCCGGACGGAGGTGACCCGGACGCTCCGCGTCGCGCCGATCGAGCGTGATCATGCCGATCATCGCCCCGTCGAGATCGGCCACGAAAAAGCCAGGGCGCCGCCCAGGCACCTCAGGCGCCGTGCGCTCGAGCTCATCACGCGGTTGAGGGCCACCGATGTAGGTGCCCACCTCTGGTGAGGCGAACAACTCGATGAACGCCACGCGGTCGCGGGCCTCGGACTCCCGGAGCACGAGCCGTTCGGTCCGTATCGGGGCAGGTGGCCAGGCGACGGGTCCTAACTGTTGCGGGCCATGACGTTGTTTACGGGCGTCGCTGACAACGCCCTCGGTGCGAGGCATCGGCGGTCCCCGTTACCGGATGTCGTGGTCGGGGTGGGTCTGGTCGTACTGGTTCCGTGCCTCAGCAATGACGGCCCGATGGGTGAGAGACCAGTCGGCGAGTGCTTTGACCAGGTGAGTCAGGCCAGCCCCGGTCTCAGTCAGGCGGTAGTCGACCTGGGCCGGGACGGTCGGGTACACGGTGCGCAGGACGAGTCCGTCGCGTTCCAGCCTGCGCACGGTGAGGGTGAGCATGCGCTGGGAGATACCGTCGATTGCGCGTTGCAGTTCCCGGAAGCGGCGCGGCCCGCTGGCGAGTTCGACGATCACGAGTACCGACCACTTGTCGCCGATGCGGTCCAGGACATCGCGGATCCCGCAGTCCGGGTGATCTTCGTGTCCGCAGGGATCGAGGTCGGCGGGCTCGGCGGTTACCTCTGTGTGCGCGGGTGACATAGAACTGCCTCCTTGTGGCCGGTACGTGGGCGGATCAGGATCAAGCCTAGTTACCGAAGAGAACCACAACGGAAGACTGTGACTGACATGATCTTGGTGACCGGAGCGAACGGGAACCTCGGCTCGGCCACTCTGGCGGCGCTGCATGCCCGCGGTGCGACGGCGACAGGCGGCAGCCGCACCCCGAGTGACGGGATGCGACGGCTCGATTTCGACGACCACTCCGGCATTGACCTTGCCGGTGTATCGACCCTGATGCTGATCTCCGCCGGCTATGCCGAGGACGACCAGGTCATCAGGCGGCATGCGGCCGTCTTGGACGCTGCCTCCCGAGACGGCGTCCGGCATGTCATCTACACGAGCCTGACCGGTGCCGGCGACCACCTCGGCTTCGCACTGGCGCACCGTGCGACCGAACGGCTCGTGCGCGCTTGCGGCCTGCCGTGGACGATCCTCCGCAACGGTCTGTATGCCGAACTCTTCGGCGGTCTGCTGATGTGGGCCGACGACGGGGTGGAGTCCGCATTCGGCGACGGCGCCCTGGCCGCGGTCGCCCGTGCGGACCTCGCCGAAGCCGCAGCAGTCATCGCAGCGGATCCGGCCCGACACAGCGGGCACACCTACGATCTGACCGGCACGCCGATCAGGGCAGCGGACGTAGCCGACCGGCTCGGAGTCCCGCACCTGACCATCGGCCTGGGCGAGTACCGGCGCAGGCTCCTCAACGACATGCCGGATTTGCTGCCGTTCCAGCCGCCCATGCTCGCCTCGATTGCTACTGGCATCCGGCACGGTTTCCTGGACGGCACCAGCCCCGATCTCACTGACATCCTCGGCCGCCCAGTTTGCGACCCACTGGCTACGGCTGTCGCTGCCGCCTCTGCCACGAGACCGGGGCACAGCCAGGTAACGGCGGGCAGCACGCGGCCTGCAACGGCATGAGTGCTTCGATGACTATCGAACACCGTCGGGGTGTCGTGGTGCTCGCGCTGATCGCGGCCTTCATGGTCTTCGTCGACGGCACGATCGTGAACCTCACCCTCGCCCAACTCGCCTCGCACCTGCACGCCTCCCGCTCCGAGCTCGAATGGGCGGTCAGTGCCTACACCCTCTCCTTCGCTGCGGTGATGCTCGGTGCCGGCGCGATCACGGACACCCTCGGCGCGAAGCGGGCTTTCGTGGCAGGCCTGCTGGTCTTTACCGCGTCCTCTGCTGTCTGCGCGGCTGCCACCTCGATGCTGGTGCTCAACTTCGCCCGGTTGGTCCAGGGCGCGGGCTCCGCTCTGTTGCTGCCGAGTGCGCTCATCCTTGCCACGGCATCCGCGACCGATGAGCAGGCGCGGCACCGACTCGTCGGCTGGTGGGCCGCCGCCGGGGGCGTCGGAATGGCCGCCGGACCGCTGCTGGGCGGGGCGCTCGTCGCGCTCGCGAACTGGCGTTCCGTGTTCGCCGTCAACGTGGTCATCGGGATCCCCGCCGCCCTCTGGAGCATCCGCTCGATGCCCACCACCGCGCGCGGCAGTCGGCGCCTCGACATCGCCGGCATGGGTTGTGCGACCGCGCTGATCGGCGGGCTGGTCTTCGCGCTTGTCCAAGCCCCCGCGCAGGGCTGGCTGAGCCCCGCAGTTATCACCGCCGCCGCGCTGGCTGTCACCGGGCTCGTCGGCTTCGTCTGGGCGGAACGGTCCACCCGGGCACCTCTGCTGCCGCCAGGCGTCTACTCTGACCGCAGGTTCGTCGCCGCAGCCGCACAAGGCGCATTGTTCAACTTCGCCTTCTACGGGTTGCTGTTCGCGATGAGCCTGATGCTCCAGCAAGGCCGCGGACTCAGCGCGCTCGTCAGCGGTTTGTTGTTCCTGCCTCTGACCGGTCTCATCTCGATCGGCAGCATCTGCGCCGCCCCACTCGCGCGACGGATCGGACGTCCCGTTGTCCTGGGCATCGGCCAGGCCGTCCTGGCCACCACGTTCCTCGCGGTGGCGTGGGCCAGCACGTCATCCGCGCTCTGGTTGCTGGTGCTTGCCCTTGTTCCCGCCGGGTTCAGCTCCGGACTGCTCGTGTCCACGATGACCTCGCAGTCCATCGCCGCCGTCGAACCCGCCCTGCACGGGGCCGCGTCCGCAGTCTTCAATACCTCCCGCCAGATCGGTGCAGCCATCGGCGTCGCCGCCTTCGGCCCATTCCTCGGGGGCACGCACAACCTCAGGGAGGGGTTCATCGTCTGCGTGGTCGTCGGCGCCGCCGCCACCGCGGTCGCCCTGCTACTGACCGCGCTTACACGGCGGGCCACCGTTGCCGCCGCACCCAGAGGCAGCCTGAATGCCCAAGCGCCACGCGCAACCTCGTCCCATGACACTCCCGACAACCTGCCCGAACGCGCTTGACCACCGTCCAAGGGGAACCGTGCTGCACAAGAACGCGCCGCTGTCGCCGGAGGGAAGAAGGCGCCTCGTGGAACGCTGCCGTACTCGTCCGATCGCGCATGTCGCATCCGAGATGGGCATCTCCCGCGCATGCGCATCGAAGTGGGTCAATCGATACCGCCGACACGGCGAGCTCGGGCTCGTCGACCGATCCTCGGTGCCCTGGCGCCAGCCCACCGCCACCGGAGCCGAGGTGGTGGCACGAATCGAGGAGCTACGCCGAACTTACAAGTGGTCGGCCGCCAGGATCACATTCGAACTCCAGGCGGAGGGCATAGCCATCAGCGGCCGCACGGTGTCGCGGCACCTCGTCGTGCTTGCACTGAACCGTCGCCGATTCATCGACCCTAACGGTGAATCTAACCGTAAGCCGCAACAATCACCGCCCGACGGCCCGGCCACATGATCCACATCGACGTGAAGAAGGTAGGCCAGATCCCAGACGGCGGTGGCTGGCGAGTCCACGGAAAGAACAGCGATCACGCCCGTGAAGTCGCGCGACGCAAGAAGAAGAGCGAACGCGGCGGCTATGTTCACCTCCACTCCGCTGTCGATGGCTATTCGCGCCTCGCTTACACCGAGGCACTGCCCGACGAGAAGGCCACCACTGCGGTCGCGTTCCTGCACAGGGCTCGCGCGTGGTTCGCTGCCCATGGCATCACTCACATCGAACGCGTCGTCACCGACAACGGAGCGTGCTACAGGGCCGAAGCGTTCGCACGGGCGCTACACCTCTCTCGCCACCAGCGGATCACGCCCTACACACCCCGCCATAACGGCAAGGTGGAGAGATACAACCGGATCCTCGCCGAAGAGTTCCTCTACGCGCACGTCTGGCTGTCCGAAGCGCAACGCCGCGAGTCCCTCGGGGTCTGGAACATCCACTACAACTACCACCGTCCACACGGCGCAGCCCGAGGTCAGCCTCCGGTATCCCGGCTCCACAATGGCGTAACCAACGTCCTGGCCTCCTCCAGTTGGATTTACACTCCCCACCGGCACGGTCAGCTACCCGATAGCTGGCTTCGTTCATGTTCAGCAGCAGCGTTTGTCGATGAGTTTCAGCAGCAGTCGGCGATCAGCGCTTCGCAGATGTTCACGAGAAATGACGGCACTGTCGTCAGTGAGGGCGTTCGCGCTGACCACGGGGGTTACCAGCGCCTCCGGGGGACCAGGCGCGGTAATCTCGGGCCATGCCCGAGACATCAGTGGCGCACTTCTACGACAGCCTTGCCGACGACTACCACCTGATCTATTCAGACTGGGACGCGAGCATCTGTCGGCAGGGGGACGCCCTGGACGCCTTGATCGGCCAGGATCGCGCGGCGGTGCTCGACTGTTCCTGCGGCATTGGCACGCAGGCCATCGGCCTGGCGCTGCACGGGCACCGCGTCACCGGGACGGACCTCAGCCCACGCGCCGCCGCTCGCGCTGCCCGTGAGGCCGCCCGCCAGAGCCTGAGCCTGTGCACGGCCGCCGCCGACATGCGGCGCCTCCCGTTTCCCGATGGTCAGTTCGACGCCGTCGTCTGCGCCGACAACTCACTGCCTCACCTGCTGACGGAGCAGGATGTGCACGCTGCCCTGGCCGAGATGCGCCGTGTGTTGCGTCCCGCTGGCCTGCTGCTGGTCAGCACGCGTCCCTATGACGACCTGCTGCGCGACCGCCCCGCTTCGACGCCTCCACAAGTCCACCGGGTCGCCGACGGCGGAGAACGGACAGTCACCTTCCAGCTCTGGCACTGGCACGACGATGGCGAGCACTACGACTTGGAACACTTCCAACTCCTGCCGGCAGGCGAAGAATGGCGCGTCCAGGTCCGCCGGACCACCTATTGGGCACTCGGCCAGGACCGGCTGGCCGACCTCGCAGCCGAGGCCGGGTTTGCCGACCTCGGCTGGCGGATGCCGCAGGAGACAGGCTTCTTCCAGCCACTGCTCGTGGCCCACGCCAGCAAGTAGGTGTTCCACCGCCCGACTCGACCGCCGGCCTCACGGGTGAAGGTCGAGGCGGGGCCGGCAGGTGTCAGCCGGCCTTGGTGGGTTCCTCGGCTCGGGCGCGGGTGCTGGCGAGGCGGTAGGAGTCGGTGCCGGTTTCGATGGTGGTGCCGTTGAAGGTGAGGCGGTCGACGATGGCCGCGCAGAGGCGATAGTGATCCGGCTCCAGGCGGCAGCCGCCCTTGGCGATCAGTCGCTCGTGCCAGGCCACTTCCACGTTCTGGTCGTAGACCACCAGGTGGGAGGCATGCAGCACGACGCGGACCCGCTTGCCGATCAGACGGACGGGCACCGAGTAGCGGTTGGTGCGGACGGCGATCTGTTCTCTGAACTTGGCGGCGAAGGGGTCCGGTGAGCTCAGGCCTCGCTGTGCTCAAGGAAGAGGCGGGCCAGTTCGGGGAAACGGGCCTGCATTTCCGAGGCGTCGTCGAAATCGAAGCTCTCGCCCATATCGGCCGGTGCCTGGTCGGTGCGGGGTCCGCGGAACTGGTCGTAGTCGTCGTAGAAGGTGCAGTCGTCTTCGTCGCCGTTGATGCGCTCGTAGGCGTAGGAGGCTGCGTAGTTGACGGTTTCGTTGAACAGCGCCTCGTCGCTGCCTTCGGCCGCCGCAGATAGTACGTCTGGATGCTGGGCGAGAACATCGGGTGCGGTGGCGGCCCGCTCGTACCACTGTCGGCCCTGCGCGATCAGTCCGGCGCGGAAGTCCATGAAGGCGTCGTCGGAGCATCCTCCACCGATCAGATAGCCAGCAGCCCATATGTCCCAGCGGTAGATCGCCCCGTGCAACTGATCGAAGCACTGCTGGTATTCGAGGATCGTCTGCTTCGAGGTCGCCGCAAGCCGCTCGACCAGGGCCGATACGAACGCTTGGCCCGGGTCTCCGGAGGCCGAAGCGGCGTCGGTGCGTGCTGTTTCGATGACGGTCCAGAAGTCGTCAAGGTTCATGGCCGCACCCTCTCACCTGCCCCTGACATCCGACTTCGGGGGTTGGTTGTGGGGGGTCGGCATGGGGAGGTCAACGGTTCGCGGAGCCCGCCGGTCGATCTGGGAGAGCTTGTCGTTCGCTCCCGCGAGGGTGATCTGGAGCCCTTCAACCTCGCCAAGCCAGCCCTCTCGCTCGGCCTCGGCGATGCGGGCGATGATGTTGTCGCGGATGTCGACGATCCGGGCCCGTTGAGCCGGGTCGGGCCAATGCATCGAGCATCGCAGGCAGGCGTTCTCATGAATGCAAGGAGTTGAGAAGGCCCGTCCGCAGAGGCCGGTGGCGACCTTGCGCCGTTCGAAGTGGCCGAGGAACTCCTCCCATTCGGCGTCGGTCGGGGTGCGGTATTCCTCGCTGGGACGCAGTGCCCGGCGGCGGGCCAGGAACGCCAGGTGGGACTGGATGGTCTCCTCCGGATAGACGGCCTTGTAGCCGATGGTGACGCTGATGTCCTGGTGGCCAGCGATGACCTGGGCGATGTGCGGTGGCAGCCCGTTCATGATGGCGTCGGTGATAAAGATCCTTCTAAAGTCGTGCGGCGTGCAGTGCAGTGGTGTGCCGTCGGCATCGACGAGCCCGGTCCGCATCAGGGCTTGGTCGAGCAGAGTGGAGATGCGTTCGCGGCCGATCCGGTGCGGTTCGGCGCCGACACGGTGCTGGAACAGCAACGGGGCTGGGTCCATCCAGACCAGCTCGTGGTAGTCGCGTGCGCGGATCAGTGGCACTGTGCCGTCGGCGCCGCGGATCCGGCAGATGATCGTCGACAGCACGTCGGCCAGTTCCGGGCCGACGACCAGGAGTCGTTCGACGTCGGTCTTGGACGGGGCGATCTGCAGCAGCGGCACGATCTCGCCGGTGGTGGGGAGCCGGTATTGGACCAGGCTGTGGTGGCTGAGCTCCAGCATCTCCTCGATGCGGATGCCGGTCAGCCGCAGCACTTCGATGATCGCCCAGGCCCAGAAGGCGTGGTTCTCCTCGCGGTTGAGGAGCCGCTGTCGGCCTGTGACCGGATCCGTGGCCCAGATGTTGTCCGGTGTGGCGTGGGGGCGATGCGTGCGGATCAGGGTCTGGCCGACGGCGGTGAACTCCTGGCCGGGTTGAGCCTGGCGGCCGGCGGCCAGGAGCGTCTCGGCTTCTGTACGGTGCTGGTAGGTGGAGCGCACGAGGGCTGGCAGGATCGGCAGCCGCTCGCGGGTCCGGGCGTCCATCCGGGCTTTCCGGCGTCGGGTGGCCTTGCGCCGGTCGAGGTCGTGCTGGCTCACCGGGCTGGGCGCGACCCACGGTCCCCAGCGGGCGGGGTCCTCCAGCGCCCACTGCGCGAGATCCAGATAGAAGGCGCGGACCGTTGCCAGAGTGTCGTGGTAATTGAGGCGTTCGACCGTCACCTCGATCCGACGCCCGACCCCGGCGGTGATCTTCTTGGTTCTGGTCTGCAGGCGCTGCTTCCAAGCCGTCGCCGTAGCTGGGTCCAGGCGGAGCGACGCGATGCCGGGGTGGTGCTGTTCCAGGTCCGTCCAGAAGCTCTTGGCCAGGTGATAGACCTCGCCGCGTAGCGTGGAGTAGTCCAGGGTGGGCTGCCGCTCCTTGAGGTAGTCCACCAGCAGGTCGCGGATCGGGCGGCAGGCGATCGGGTAGCGATCGACGAGTTCCTCGACAGCCAGCTGGCCGTTGCTCGTGATCTCCCGCAGCGTCGGGACGCCGGGGCCGAAGACCCCCAGCTCTCGTAGGACCCGGAACGCGGCTGAGCCCAGGCGCCGTTCTCCGCGCAGGGAGTACTCGACGTCCAGGGACTCCAGCAGGTCGCCGACGGTGATGTCGGCCATCGTCCCGCCTTTGGCCGCGATGATCACCGCGTAGCGGAACACGATGTGCTCACGGGCGTCGTCGGTGATCCCGCGGTCCTGGCGGCAGAACCGGTCGACGCGGTCGAAGCCTGCGGTGTCGCGGGACCAGATCATGTTCCTGGCGACCTTGCGTTTCTTTCCGCCGGTGAAGAGCCAGGCCAGCGAAGGGCGGATCACGTCGGCCCCGACCAAGATGATCAGCGCGCTGGTCATGGTCTCAAGCCGTGTCCGCGAGTATTTGCCCTGCCGCTGCAGCCAGCAGGCCGGTCCGTCGGCCCAACGCTCGCCGGCTGCGTCCGCGCCGCTGGCCAGCCATCGCTGCTGCCAGTTGTCTCCGGGCTGCTCTTGCAGCCACTCCAGCAGAAGCATGAGCCCGCGGCGGCGGAAATTGTGGCTGCGCGGCGTCTCCATGCGGGGAGACGCCGCCGCCCACAGCTTCAGCACCTGCTCAGTCAGCTGTCTGGTGGCCGGCCAGTCATCAGGCACCGGACGAGCCGGGTAGCGGTCACCGATCGCTGCCGCCGAGGTCGACGCGTTGACGGTCCTGGTCGCCGTGCTCACCGGGCCTCCCTGGCGAAGAGCACGTCCAGCGTCCGCTGGTCGTAGCCGGGAGCCGGCGTCGGCTCTTGCCGCGCCGCAGCCTGCCGCGTCTGCTCGGCATGGTGGGCCAGCACCCTCCTGATCACGTCCTCTTTCCGGGGCGTCAGGTAGATCTGCGTCGTGGTCAGCAGCGCATGGCCGAGGACCAGCTGCACGTCAGTCAGCGGAAGCACCGGATCCTCCGCCATCCGGTAGGCCGCGGTGTGCCGCAGAGCGTGCAGTGTGGCCGAGGTGCCAGCCGCGGCGTTCACCCGCTCGAACATCCGGTGCGCGGCGTGGTAGGTCAGCGGACGCATCGGCCGCCGCAACGTCCACCACAGCGGAAGCCTGCGCCTCTTCGGGATCAGACCCTCCATCTCGACCTGATAGAGCCGCAACCACACGAATGCGTCCGTGGACGCCGGGAGCTCGGCGACCTCACCCGTGCCCTTGCGGACCACCGAGACCAGCTGCCGACCCGGATCAACCCCGCCCTGCGTCGTCGACAGCAGCTCCGAGGCCCTGGCGCCGGTGGACACGTAGAACGCGACCATCGCCCGGTCCCGGTGAGATGGCAGCCGCGCGAACATCTCGTTGAACTCCTCGTCAGGGATAGACCGGGGAACACGTTTGGGCACCCGTGGCCGATAGAGCCCGGTCCGCTCCTTCCGGAACGGCTCCATCGGGTTGTGATGCGCATTCGGACGGCTTCCGCGGCGGGATCGGTCGAGGGGGAACGGGTTGATCAGGATCGGGCCGCTGCTGATCCCGAGGCGGAAGTCGTAGAAGCAGCGCAGCACTGTCTCGTTATGTGCTCGCACCGAGGCCGCGAACGGAACCCCGGACGGCTTCATCACCGCAGCGTCCTCGCCGTGGCGCCAATGCGGGCGGACCGGTTTGCCGGCGATCAGCAGCCATCTGCAGAAGTCCCGTGCCTCCACGCGCGTCGCGCGGTCCCACGAGATGCCAATCGCCCACAGGAACCGGAACCACCGCAGTAGGTCCATCCCCTAGGAGCGAACTGTTGCCGCGCTGCGGCCGGCCGCTTGCAGATCACGGAAGTACGCGCTCACCGCCTCGACTGGAACCTCGTCGCAGTCAAGCAGGCGATACGGCTCCCACGGATCGCCGGTCGCTGCAAGCGAGCCCACCAGCGGAACCGACAGGGACGCGAGATCCCGCTGCGACACCTCGTCTGTCGTCACGGGCAGCGACCGTAGAGCAACGAGCCCCGACATGTCCTGTGAACTGCGAAAACAGCTGCCTTAGTTCAGTCAACATGAGGCTGTAGCGGTCGACCCTGGGGGGTGAACACCCGCCCGGCCTCGAACGGTTCCTCGGGCAGCGGCACCAGCAGCGGCTGCTCAACAGCGAAGTACTCGTCGATGGTCCGTGGCCGGGAGCCGATCCGGCGCCGGCCGTCGTGCAGATCCCACTGCTCGACCATCTCGTTCAGCTCCACCAGCGAGGCGACCTCGGGCACCGGGGTGAAGTGGTTGCGCCGGAAGTATCCGATCTGCCCCTCGACCCCGCCCTTCCCGGGGGCCCCGTCGATGCCGGGACGGCAGTAGAAGCTCTCGATACCAAAGTGCGATCTGAAGGCAATCCACCGGTCGGTCTCCACCCTCGCCCGGCTCAGCCCCAGCACCTGGGCGACGGCGGCCTTGAAGTTGTCGTAGTGCACCCGCCCTCGCGGGACCCCGCCCAGCGCCCGTAGCGCGTGCACGTGGTCCTCGAAGAATGCCTCCTGGCCGGCGGAGGCGAACACCTGGTGGACGGCCTTGCCTGAATGCGACAGTCGGAAGGAGAACAGGTAGCAGGTCACCATCTCGCCGGCGAGCCGCACCGCCACGTCACCGAAGTCGACCTCCGCCTCCCTTCCGGGCGGATGGGTCTGCGGGACGAACGCCTCGATGGGAGTCTTGCCCGACTCCACCGCGATCTGCGGCTTCCGGTCGGCGACATAGCGCCTGACCATCGGATAGTTCACGGCCGCGCCGTGTTCCTCGAGCAGGTGGTGGAAGATCCGGGTGACCGTGTGCCGCTGGTTGCGCGGCGCGTCCAAGTCCGCCCGCAAGATCCCATCGATCACCGCCTTGTACGGGTCCAGCGTCGACGGCCGCGGCGGCAGCGGCTTGCGCTGCTCAGGCCAGGCCGAGTCCAGAGCCTTACGCACCGTCCGCCAGGCGACGTTGTACTTGCGCTCGAGCTCCCGCATCGTCACCCCGGCTCGGTGGTCCCGCCGGATCGCCGTGTACAGCTCGACCTTCGACATCTGCGGCATGACCAGGACCTTTCACCGGGAGCACCCCGATGCTGTCCTGGCAAGCCCCCACTGCCTTCAAAACTCGGGTCCTAGTCCAACTTCTGTGGAGCGGTGACGCTCAGTACCGACGGGGGTGTCGGTAGGACGGTAGATAATGCCAGTCATGGCAGATCGCAGTCCGGTTCTCCGGATCATCACCTCGGCGGCGCGGGAGTCCCTGAAGCCGCTCGGCCTGGCCCAGCGTGGGCGGTCGCGGCTGTGGATTGATGATCACGGGTGGTGGCTCGGGGTTGTGGAGTTCACCCCGCCGCGGATTGCCGGCAGTGGTCTGCACGTCGGTGCGATGTGGCTGTGGCACGACGTGGACCACCTGGCGTTCCACATGGACGCAGTCCGGGTCGGGTCCGAGCTGTTTCGCACCGAGGACCAGTTCACGCGGCTGGCACTCGAACTCAGTCAGCAGGCGGCTGCGAACGTAACCGCGCTGAGGGAGAGGTTCCCGGCTCTGTCGGATGTAGCCCGACACCTGAGGTCCAGGCCAGTGCGGCGGGGATTCCTCTGGGACAGCTTCGACTCTGGGATCGCAGCCGCCCTGGTTGGGGACCCGGACACGGCCCGCGATCACTTCGAACAAGTCCTTCGAGCGGACGCACTGGCCCCGTGGATGGTCGATGCCCAGGAGAAGGCGCGCGAGCTTCACACGATCACGGCAGATCGCGACACCGTGACCGCCTGGGTCACGAGGGCCGTCGACTCATGCCGGAGCAAGCTGGGCCTGGATCCTGTGCCGTTCACGATCAGCTGAAGGGCCGCGCGTCGAGCGACAGAGCTGCGGTCGGGCCAGCAGGACTCGCTTCCGCAGCAGGCCGAAGCCGGCCCGGCCGTACATCTGGCGCTTGAGCATCTTGATCCGGTCGACGTGCCCTTCGACGACGCCGGAGCTCCACGGCAGTGTTAGGCCGGCGGTGACGGCGGCACGATCGCGTTCGAGGCCGTTGACGAAGGCGTGGCGGTCGGGCAGGTCGTCGGCGCGGACCGCCTTGATCCATTGCGGGAGCTGGTCGCCCTGGAGCTGGGTGAGCATCTTCCCGAATGCGCGGAGGTGCCCGGTAAGGGCATCGAGTTCGGGGCAGTCGGCGAGGACAGACTTGAGTTTCAAGCGCTCGCTCTCCGGCAGGGTGTCGGGGTGAGTCAGGATCCAGCCGGTAACTGTGCGTGGGGACGGCGGACGGCCTGCAGGTGCCATCGGGGATTTGCGAAACGGCTGGAGGCAGGCGCGGACGGCTCCGTAGCCGCCCGTGTATCCGTGCGTCTTGATCTCTTCCCAGAGGGTCCAGGCGTTCGAGCAGCCTTCGGCCCATCGCTCGTGCAGGTAGCGCTTGAAGTCGTCGAGCTTGGTCCTGCGGTTCTGCCACTGTCCCTGGAACAGGTCTTCCGGCCTCGCGGCGTCGGCCAGCCGTTGGACGGTGCGATAGGTCATGCCGAGCTGTCGCTGGATCGAGCGTCGGCTGTGGCCGGCGGCCAGCAGCGCGTGGACGGTCGCATGCTGGGCGCGGGTGCGATCGGCGAACCGGTGCCCGGTGGGCCACGACGCCCCGCTCTCGGCCGGTGCCAGAGCTGGAGCCTTCTCCGGTTCCGATGCGGCGAAGGTCGCGCGGAGGCACGGACGGTGGCGGGAGACGCACCGCTCGGCCGCTTCGCCGAGGTTGCGCCACAGGTGGAACCGGTCGGCGACCTGGACCGCGGTGGGTGCCCCGATCCTGGCACCCTCGGCGAAGAACGGGGTACGGTCGCGACAGACGACCTCGATCCCCGGGTGTTCGGCCAGCCAGGCCGCGACGGTGCCTGCCTCGCGATCCGGTAGCAGGTCCACCGGTCTGCGGGTCTCGGCGTCGACCAGCACGGTCCCGTAGACACGGCCCTTGCGCATCGCGTACTCGTCGACGCCAGCCACACGCGGGACCTGTGGCTGGGGCTCCGGGAGAGCGTCGACCAGCCGCGGTACCGTATTCCGGCTGACCCTCGCCCCGAAGACGTCGGCCAGCCGGGCACCAGCGCGACCGGCCAGGGCGAGGCCGACTTCGGCCAGCACCGACCGCCTCGTTCGGTCCGCTGGCTGTACCGCCGGGCCAGGCTGGCGACCTGCTCGACGAACGTCCGCCGCCCGCAGGAGACGTCTTCGCACGTGAAGCGCCGGACACGAAGCCGCAGCACCACCCGCCGTCCCGCCACGGGGAGGTCAGCGGGAAACCGCAGGTAAGAGCCGTGAACCCGCCCGGACCAGCTTCCACAGCCCTGGCACCGAGCCCCGGCCGCCCGGCATCTGACACCGACTCGGATCACCTCGCCATCGTCCTGCACCGACTCCACACTGATCCCCGGATCCGCCAGGAAGAGCAGCTCTTCCAGCCGGAGCAGTACCTCGCGCACAGCCCAGAACCATCAGCCCGAACGACGTCGGCACCGCCAGTTTCCAGACGATCTCGCCGAGACCTACAGCAAGGCCGTCAGTCACAGGGAGTAGGCACATCGCTGAGTAGGCCCGGAGCGCGGTGCCGAGATTGCTCCCGGTCCGTTTCTCCGGACCTCTCGCCGAACCCGCCGTGCGTCTCTCGACGCAACGGCATCACCACCGGCATCAACTTCCAGCCGCTCGGCGGCAACAAGGCCGCCATCAACGGCGACTTCGTCATGACCGCACCCGAGGTGCAGAAGGTCATCCAGGCCCTACGCAAGGGCAACATCGATATCGTCGAACTCCACCACCACTCTCTGACCGACCACCCGCGCCTGTTCTACCTGCACTACTGGGCCACCGCCGACGGCGTCACCCTGGCCAAGGCGCTGCGCCCGGCCGTGGACGCGACCGAACCGGCCCCGGCGTCATGATCGGCTGGGGCCAAATCGGCTACGGCGCGGCGCTGTCCGCGACGATCGCCGCCGCGTTCACCGCCGTGCCCCGGGGGCGTACCTGCGCGGTCGTGGTGACGGGTGCGCTCGCGGCGGCCGTCGGGCCCCTTGCCTGGAACGCCATCCTGCGGGCCGCCCACGGGATCAGTTCCTCACCGACGCGCCCGTGGCCGTCTTCCCCATCAGCTGGCAGGACACCGGCTCCGGCGTCTTCACGCTCGCCGCCGCGTCCCTCGGCTACGGTCTCGGTCCGCTGGCCGCCCAGCCCGCCCGCACCGGCATCCGCTACGCGCTCCTGGCCGCTGTTGCGGCCCTGCTCGTCGACATCTACCTGTACTGACGCCCATGATCCCATCGGCGCCTCCTCTCCGGCGGTCCGGCGACTGCCGGCCCGCCGGAGAGGACGTTGCTGGTGAGGAGGTCTTTGCGATGCGTGCTGCCCCATGTCCGGCCAGGGCCCGGCAAGTCATCGGCGCTGCCGGAATCGCAGGGGCCCTGGCGCTGGCGCTCGCTGCCTGCGGCGGCAACGCCCCCAGGTCTTCCCCACCAGTCACGTCCCGCCCGCCGTCGGCGTCCACGCCGAGCCAGGGCAACTCAAGCACGCCCATGCCCGGCATGAGCGGCATGCCCGCCGGGAACGGCCTGGCTGCCCGGCACAACGGCTACACCCTGGCCTCAGCCACCGCCACTCTCCCGGCGGGCAAGGCGGCCACCTACCGCCTCACCATCACCGGACCCGACGGCAGGCCGGTCACCGACTTCGCACTCAACCAGACCAAGCGACTGCACTTCTACGCGATCCGCTCGGACCTCACCGGCTTCCAGCACGTCCACCCCACCATGACTCACAGCGGCAGCTCGACCGCGTACCTGGCTGCCCTGCAGCCCGGCTCCTGGCGGCTGTTCACCCAGTTCACCCCAGCCGACGGCCCGGGCAAGGGGGAAGACGTCGTGCTCAGCCGCGCCGTCACCGTCCCGGGCCACGCGGCCACCACCCCGCTGCCGGCGCCCTCCTCGGCCACCACGGTCGACGGCTACACCCTCACCCTCCGCGGCAACCTGAAAGTCGGCACGACCAGCCCCCTGACCGTCACGGTCCGCAAGAGCGGTACGCCGGTCACCGACCTACAGCCCTACCTCGACACCTGCGCCCACCTGACCGCGTTCCACCAAGGCGATACCGCGTTCGCTCACCTCCACCCGCAGACCAAGGCCACCAGCGGCCACGGCGGGCCGGCCCTGAACTTCATGACCGACCTGTCCGCCTCCGGAAACTGGCGGCTGTTCCTCCAGTTCCAGACCGCAGGGACCCTTCACACGGCCGCCGTCACTATCCATGTCAGCTGATCGTCTTTCGTCTCGCTCCTGCGCGGGCGGGCACGTCACCTGGCCTTCGTCGCTCACCGTTCACCCCGGGAAGTCCGCACATGACTCGTCGCCTCAGTCCCCGCACACTGATCGCCCTCGCGGCCGGTCTGGTCGTCGCCATCGCCGCCGCCGTGGCCGGCGTACTGCTCACCCGGGGCGACGCCGAGCCCCCCAAGGCGGCGCTCCCGCTGCGGCCTGTGGCCAAGGTCGCCCTGCCGGGCGACAACTCCCGCTTCGACTACGCCAGCCTCGACCCTGGCCGCCACCTGTTGTTCATCGCCCACCTCGGTGCCAGCCAGGTCATCGAGGTCGACATCCGCACGAACCACGTCGTACGCACCATCGACAACCTTCCCGGCGTCCACGGCGTCCTGGTGGTCCCCGCCCTGCACCGTGTTTATGCCACTGCCAGCGACGCCAACCAGGTCGCGGCCATCGACGAGAGCACGGGCGCCGTCCTGCACCGCAGCCCCACCGGCGGCACGCCCGATGGACTGGCCTACGACCCCCAGCGCCACACGGTGTGGACCACCAACGAATCCGGCGGCTCGGAAACGGTCGTCGACGCCACCACCGGAGCGGTTCGCAGCACCGTCACCCTGGTCGGGGAGGCCGGAAACGTCGCCTACGACCCCACCACCCGGCAGATGCTCGTCGACGTCCAGACCCGCAACGAGCTCGCCGTCATCGACCCGGCCACCCTGCACATCACCCGCCGCGTCGCCCTCCCCGGCTGCGACCACGACCACGGCCTCACCCTCGCCCCCGCCGACCGCCTCGCCTACGTCGCCTGCGACGGCAACGCCCGCCTGCTCACCGTGGACCTGACCACCTTCCGCGTCACCGGCAACGACCAGGTCGGGCAGGACCCCGACGTCCTCGCCTACGACCCCCCGGCCCACTACCTCTACGTCGCCGCGGAGTCCGGCTGGGTCACCACCGCCGACACCCACGACCGGCACCTGACCGTCACCGGCCGCGCTCACCTCGCCGACGGCGCCCACGTCGTCGCCGTCGACCCCACCACCCACCGCAGCTACTACCCCGTCCCGCACGGCTCCGGCGGGCACCCGGCCCTCCTGGTCTATCAGCCGGCTCGGTGAAGCCGGTCGACGTCCACCACCCTTGCGAAGCTCCGCGCGCACAGAGCGGGGAGTGTGCGTCCCGCGAACGGGTGAAGCTCGCCCGCCCCAGTCGTGACCTGGGATCTCACACGCTACGATGCTCGAACAGGCATTCGAAAACGGGGGAGCGGTGCACCACGCAGCGGACCGAAGGGGGCAGGAGATGGGAGGCGCGCAATGGGCAGGTTTACCCGCCTCAACGCCGTCTCCGGGTTCTCCACCCGCTTCGGTGCCTCCCACCCCGCACAGCTCGTCCAGCGTGCCGCCGAACGCGGCATGACAGCCCTGGCCCTGACCGACCGTGACGCCGTCACCGGCGCCGTACGGTTCGCCCAGGCCGCTCTGGAGCACGGCATCCGGCCGACCTTCGGTATCAACCTGGCCATCGCCCCGTTCGCCCCCACCGCCGCCCCGCGCCGCCGTACCCCGGTCCGCGGCGGCGTCCACGTGATCGAGCCGCCCGTCCGCGTCGTCCTGCTCGCCCAGTCAGCCACCGGCTGGGCACGGCTGTGCCGGCTGACCTCCGCCGCTCACGCCCACGGCGACGGCCCGCCCCTTCTCACCTGGGACGACCTGCACCAGCACGCGGGGGAGGGGCTGGCCGTGCTGCTCGGCCCCGTCTCCGAGCCCATCCGCGCCCTGGCCGCCGGCCGAGGCGAGCTCGCCGAACACTTCCTCGCCCCCTGGCGGCAGCTGCCCAGCATCCAGCTGCGCCTGGAAACCTGCTGGCTCGGCCGCACCGGCACCGGGCCCGGCTCACTACGCCTGGCCGCCCGCACCCTCACCCTCGCCGACCAGCTGTACAAGCGGGCTGGAAGCACTGCGCGCGAGATCGTGATCAAGGGTCGGAGAGTCGCTTTCCGGTCGCGTTCATGTGACGGAGGACACAACCGATTTGGGACGTGGGCCACCGTCCGTTCGAGGGTCTCAGACCTGGAGCTCCGCGGCCATGCCGGAAGGGGCACCGTCACCAGATCCAGGCGTACGTGGAGCGGCTCATGCATCTCCACGTAGCGTCCGGCTATTCCATGCGCTACGGCGCATCCCATCCCGAGGCCTTGGTGCGGAGAGCCGCCGAGCGGGGCATGGAGTGGCTCGCTCCGACGGATCGCGACAACGTCACCGGGGCCGTTCGGTTCGCGAAGTCGTGCGCAGCGCATGGAGTGCGCCCGATCTTCGGCGTTGACCTGGCGGTTGCTTCCACGAGGGTTGGCGGAGGTTTCGCGCCTGTCCCCGGCGCTCGGCCGAGCCACGGCAACCTCGTGACCCGGCGGTCCCGCCCCGCCTCCGATCCGAGGCGGGGCGTCAGTCCGCGGAGTCCCTCTCCGGCGTCCCGTCGTCCACGGTGTCCGGATGTGAGACGCGGCTGGCGGACTGGTCGTCGGTGTGGTCCGCCCCTTGCGGGTCGATAGTGGCCGCCCAGCGTCCCGCCCAGCGGGCGAGGGGGTTCAGGGCGTGGCGCGCCTCCTGTCCCAGCGGGGTGAGCTCGTAGCGGCTGTCCGGTAGTTGGTGAATCACCTGGGCATCCAGCAGTTCGGTCAGGCGCTGCCGCATCACGCTGGAGGACATGTCGTCGCACCGCTTCTGCAAGGGGCGGAATCCAAGCGGGCCCGCGCGAAGCTCCCACAGGATGCGCAGACTCCACCGCCGCCCGAACAGATCGAGTGCGGCCATGAGGGGGCGGCCGGTGGTCGAGCCGCGAACAGGATTGCCAGGCCTGGGTGTTGCCATGTCGGGATGTCCAGCTCTCCAGGGTTGATGCTTCGAATACCGACACGCTAGCATCAGTGACCGCTTCGGAAATCGAAACGTAGGAGGCTGTTGTGGCACCTGCCCCGACGACCTGGGTGAGAGGCGTTCCTGAAAGCCCGTGTCGACGGAGGCGAGACCGGCCGGGAGGACCGGTACATGCGCATGGTGCCCCGAGTTCGACGTCGGCGCCGAGTCGCACGGACGGCTCACTCGGAACTTGTTCGTGGCGGGGGGACGGGTGACCGGCACGCGGGAGATCGAGTACAGGATCCACCAGGTCCTGTGAACCGGCCCAGCGGAACTTCAGTGCTGCCTCGTCGGCGGTTGCCGCCACCAAGCCAACGTCCACTCAGAGCTGGAGACCAGATGACCACGACCGAGTTTCCCTCTGCGGCAGCACGGGCCGCCGCCGCTGCCGCCCTGGCCGAGGACGCGTCAGGGAAGGACATCACCACCGTGTGGAGCGTTCCCGAGGAACTGGTGGCCACGGCCGAGATCCGCACCCGGCAAAGCGGCATCGCCGCCGGCCTCCCCGTGGTCGCCGAGGTCTTCGCGCAGGTCGACCCCGAGGTCAAGGTCGAGCCGGCCATCGCCGACGGCGCCCGACTGGCCGACGGCCAGGTCCTGGTGCACCTATCCGGTTCGGCGCGCAGCCTGATCACCGGGGAGCGTACGGCGCTGAACTTCCTGCAGCGCATGTGCGGCATCGCGACGCTGACCGACCGCTACGTCCAAGCTGTGGCAGGGACCAGGGCGCGCATCCTGGACACGCGCAAGACGGCGCCGGGCCTGCGCGCCCTGGACAAGTACGCGGTCACCGCCGGCGGCGGCCACAACCACCGCTTCGATCTCGCGGGGATGGTCCTGCTCAAGGAGAACCACATCGCCGCGGCGGGCGGGGTGACCGCCGCGATCGAGGCGGTCAGGCGCGGGATGGCGCGCACCGGGCAGACCGTGGAAAGCGATGTCGAGGTGCAGACCGTCACACAGGCCGCCGAGGCCCTCGACGCCGGAGCCCGCTGGATCATGCTCGACAACATGCCGGTGGCCGACATCGAGCAGGTCGTGAAGTTCCGGGCCGGGCGGGCCGACGCTTCCCGGATCCTGCTGGAGGCCTCGGGCACCATCCGCCTGGACACAGTTCTCGCCATCGCCGGGACGGGCGTCGACCTCATCTCGGTCGGGGCGTTGACGCACAGCGCGCCCGCACTGGACCTGACCATGCTGCTGACCACCGGCCCGGTGCCATGTCCGAGGTAGCGGTCGTCGTCGCGTGTCAGCGAGACGGCGCGGGTGGCAGCCCGACCGCCGTTCTGGATGATGCGCCGTTCACCGACGAGGAGCGATGCCGCATTCCCACGGCGTTGGGAACATCGCACGCCGTCTTCCTCCGCGCGACCGGAATCGAGCATCGTCAGCCCGCGTACACACTGCGGTTCTTCACCGCCCAGGGCGAACTGCCCGCCTGCGGACACGGCACCGTCGCCGCCCTCGCCGTGCTCGCCGAACGGGAAGGCGGCGACCACGACTACCGCGCCGCCCTGCGTACGGCCCACCGCAGCTTCGACGGTCGGGCAAGCCGAAACGGTGACGGCCTGACGGCGTCGTTCGACCCGGGCCCGGTCAGCCTGCGTAGCACCGGTGGACCCGAACTGAGGGCAGTCGTAGGCGGCCTCGGACTGACAGAGGACGCGGTAGCCGGCGACGCCTGCGTGGCGTCGAACGGGCGGCCGAGGCTTCTGCTGCCCATCCGATCCCGCGCCGCACTGGCCGAACTCACGCCGGACTTAACCCTGTTGCGCGCAGCCTGTGACCGCTACGGTCTGCTGGGCTGCTACGCCTACTCGCCCCCGGACCGACACGGCCGAGCAGCAGCCCGGATGTTCGCCCCGTCGATCGGCGTCCCCGAGGACATCGCCAACGCCAACAGCACGGCCTGCCTGGCAGCGCATGCTGCCGGGTTCGGCACACACCGCCTCGCTGTCGACATGGGTGATCACCTCGGCAGCCCGTCCACCATCACAGCGACCGCCCACCGCGACCGCACGGGACACCGGATCCGAGTCGGCGGCCAGGCAGCGATCGTTCGCACGGTCATGCGATGAAGCCTGCGCGCTCAAGGCGAGGGTGCCGGTCCGCAGCAGGTCCAACTGCTCCTGTGAGAGCCCGGCCAGTTCTGGCGGCATCTGTGGCAGGGGCTCAGGGTTGATGGCCGATCACGTCGTACTGGTGCGACTCGTACCTACTTGTCGGCTCCTCTTCGTTCTAGTCCGGGCCGCGGCCCTTCCGGCGAGGCCAGTCATCGACTCGACCGGCTCTGGCTCGTCCTCGCCCGCCGACGCTCACCCGAGACCAATCCGATCGCAGCCCCGGCCGGTTGATCGAAGCCGTCCGACTTCGACGCCGTCTCCGTCGGCTCGCTCACCCACAGCGCGCCGGCCATGGATCTGAGCATGCTTCTGATCATCAATTCCGAACACAGGAGGTACCGTGGCCAAGGGCTACTGGGTCAGCGTCTACCGCACCATCGCAGACCCTGAGAGGCTTGCTGCCTACGACAAGCTGGCCGGTCCAGCCGTCAAGGCCGCGGGCGGGCGGCTGCTCTCCCGCGGCAGCCGGGTCGTCGCACACGACGCCGGAATCGCCGAGCGCACCGTCCTGATCGAGTTCGACAGCTTCGAACAGGCGGTCGCCGCACGCGCGAGTGCGGCCTACCAGGAAGCACTGGCCGTACTTGCTGACGGCGTCGAGCGCGACTTCCGCATCACCGAAGGCCTCGACTGACGACCGATGCCGCGTCAGGGAGGAACACGATGCCGGCTGCGGCTATCACCCCGGCTCGTCAGCGCGCCGCACCGTCGCGAACAGCGTCAGGCCGGTGGCATCGGCGATGATGTCCGGTCCGGCGACGGTTCCTTCCCGGCGGCGCGGCGGCTCGGACGTCGGCCTCGATGTCGGCGGGGGTACGTTCGACGAGGTTCCAGCGGCCGATGTGGGTCATCAGGGCGGCGTACGGGTTCGGGGTCGCGATGTTGGAGAAGTAGAACGTGCCTCCGGGGCGGCACAGGCGGGACAGAGTGGTGCGGATCAGGGCTCGGGCGAAGCGTTCTTCGAGGTAGTCGAAGAGGCCTCCGGCCAGGACCAGATCGAAGGGGCCGTGGTCGGCGGCCAGATGGGCGGCGGTGCGCAGGACGTTGCCAGGGGGCCGCGGCGGTCTGGGCGCGGGTCGCGGGCGGCAGGTGTGTGAGGGCGTACTGGAGGGCGTCGGGGTCGACGTCGTGGAGGACCAGGTGGTCGGCGGGGTGCAGGAGAGCCGGGTCGACTCGGCGCAGGTCGGCGGCGCCTCCGGACGCTATCAGCAGGATGCGGCGGCCGGTGGCGCGCGCGAGGGGCCGTGCTCGGAACGTCCGCCGGGTCGCTCCCGAGTGCGGACTCGATGAGCGCGGCCTGGTGGGCAATCTTGTTGCGGTGCTGGTCGGTGATGGGAGCGTGCAGGAGGCAGTCGTCGAAGTGGTGGCCCCAGGTGCCGGGCACGCCTCCGGGCTGACCGCGCAGGATGTACTCGATGATCTCGAAGTCGCCGGCCCGGCCGCGAGCCTGCTCACGGCTCAGCCGGACCATGCCGCCGGCGTCGACGAACATCTCGGCCAGCAGTGCCATGGCCGCCGTGACGGTATCCTGACGGGCCGTGGCGAGCGCGGCAGGGAGTCGGCGGAGGACGAAGTCGTCGAAGTAGCGGTGTGCGGTCGCGCGGTCTGCGCCGGCGATCGCCGGGAGTTCGGCCAATCAAACTTCGCCTGTCACGCACCGCGCCGTCCGCTCGAAACGAACACGCCCGGGCCCACCGGGCTCGCTGCCCGACTTCGCTCTCATCAGGTGGCGGCGGCCTCAATGAGCTTTCCCTGCTCGAGCTCCGCAAGGGCCCTCATGCAGTCCTCTCCGCGCCCCGGACCCCACACGAATGACCAGACGGCAGGATCGGCGGCACGGACCACGGAGGCCAGCGCGTCGAGAGTCCTGAGCACGCGCTCCGCGCCCAGGTGGACCTTCCCGCCGACGTATGCTCGGTCGATCTCCTCCCGGCCAGCCTCGGCCTCCGCATCCCGGAACTTCTCCAGGGCGCCCTGCGTGCGCAGCTCACCGTTCTGGTGAGTGAGGAGGTGTCGCAGCTCCCTGGCCCACATCACTTCGGCGGTGTCCACCTCGTTCTTGAGCACCGCGTGGGCTTTGACGAGTGTTCCCCAGCCCGGAGATTCGAAGTTCTTCGGTGTGACCAGTCGGAGGGCGCACTTCTGCCCGTCGACGCTCGTCCCCGTGGTGCCGGTCCGGATCGAAGACTGCGGTGAACGACGCTTCGGCCTCTTTCCAGGTTCGGTCGTAGGCCGCGTGGGACCACTCGGCAGAGAGCCGCAGGCAGGCGCGGTTCTGCGCGTCGGTCGCCCGCCAGCTATCGAAGGTCTGGCTGACGGTGCCGCTGGCCTCGTTCCATGTCATGGAGCGAGAGTAGAGACGCCAACTGCCGTGCTCACAACGGGGTGTGGGGGCGGCCGTGTGCGGTGCGCTCCATGACGGCTCCGACGCTGTGAGCGCAACACGCCACTCGGTGATCGTCTCACGTGTAGCCAGCTGGTACGGGACAGGCCTTAGCGATGACATCAATGAGACCTAACGGGATTCTAAAACCTTCACCAATGTCTGAGTTGAGCTGAATTTGAGGAATCCATAGATTTCCTTGGTTTGGTTGACATGCTTAGGAGTGATGGGCATGATCATGCCAGTCCAGGCTGTGCAATCGACCTACCGGCCTTGAAGCCGAATCAATTCGGCATTTTTTGGGGGAAACGCATGAATAAGAATGCGCGTCGCGCTGCCGCGCTAGTCTGCACCTCCGCCGCTCTGGCCTTCCTCGGCACCACGCAACTGACCGGGGTGGCATTCGCAGACGGCCCCGACGACGTGACATCGCAAACGATGGAGCCCGATCACGCCGACGGCTGCCCGCCGGACCCTGGATACAAGTTCAGCGCTGTGCAGCACAAATACAAGGACATGGTGAGCAGTGTCGAAGGTCACAAGGACGAGACAATCGGCATCACCATCACAAAGGGCATAACAGTCACCAAGACCATCACCGGAACAGTGGCCGCGGAGGAAGGAGTCATCTTCGCCAACGCCAAGGAATCCGTGAGCGGGTCTCTGGGCAACGCCATCACGACTCAGGTGGCCTACTCCGCAACCTGGAAGGTCGACCGCCCCATCGGATACTTGCACGCAGGCGCCGACGAGCAGAGCATGCACTGGGAGCACGGCTCGTACAACGGTGCCAGCAAGTGGATCGTAGGCCGCGAGGGGACGGCAGTCTTCCCTTACCACGTCCCCACTTTCTGGCACACCTCATGAGGCGCGGTCTGAACGCGGCGACCGGCCTCACGATCCTCGTGCTCGGCGTGACGGCCTGCACTTCCTCCAGTGGCGCACCACACGGCCACGCGTCCGCGACGTCGGCCGTTCCCACCAGCTCGCCCCAGCAAAGCAGCACTCTGGTCGATCCTGGTATATACGAGCAATCCGTCTCTGAAGCCAAGACGCTTCTCAACACCCGTGGAAAGGGGAACTCAACTCTCCCCATTCGCGGCGAGGGAAACAACGGAGACCTTGTCATCGCTGTCAGCTGCCTCGGCCGCGGCTCGCTGAAGGTGACTGACAAGTCCGAGCGGCTACTGCTCCGCGTCGTGACCTGTGCTGGAAGCCCCAAAGCCATCTACAATAGTCGCGGATCGCTCCGGCCAGCCGATACGACCCTGCAAATTACAGCGGGGCCGACAGTAGACTGGAGAATAGCTGTAATGCACGCACCGCGCTCGGACTCCTGATCACCTATCGTGCGACCGCTAAGACGGCTGGAGGCCTCGATGCTCCGTGAGGAGCGGAAGACTCCAGCCGTCTGCGCGTTCACCGAGCGATGCTCGGACATTATGGTGCAGTGAATCAGCGACGACTCCTATTAGGACTCCGTTAGGTCTTCTGGTTCGGGCTGTTCCTGGGCATGTTGGATGTGTGGATGCACACGAAGTGAAGCGTGTACGGGCCAGGTTGGCGTTATACATGGCCGATGTGTTCGCCTCGGTGCCGCGCAAGGACCAGCGGGCCAAGGGCGACTGCTACCTGCGGGGACTGATGCTGGACGGCCGCCGCAAGTCGATCCAGGCCATGGCGGCTCGGCTGCCGGACGGCAACGAGAAGAACCTCCAGCAGTTCGTGAACCAGTCGACCTGGGATCCCGTGCCGGTGCAGCGGCGGATCTGCGAACGCATGCTGCCGCTCATCACCCCGACGGCCTGGGTGATCGACGACGTGTCGGTGCCCAAGGACGGAACGGAAGCCCTTCGCCATGGACTCATCCAACAGTTCCAGCGGTGCGAACTCCAAAACGCAACAGCCTCCGTGCCGGCCCTTGTGTCCCACTCGCGTGGGCGGTAACCGTTGCGGTGGTTGACTCTCTCCTCGCTGACCTGGCCGTATTCGGCGTTGCCGAGGGCGTCGGCCTCGGCGGACATGAGGGCGTCGGCGAACGTCTTGACCAGCGCGCGCAGCAGATCGGGACTCGCCGCGGCGAGGTTGTCTTCGGCGAGGGCATGCAGGGGCAGACTGTCGGGTGCGGTCATCGTGCTGATCTCCTTGGGGCTTCGACACATCAGCCGGTGGCCGTTCGTCTATGCGGGCATCACACCGATGCCGGAGCAAAACCCTGTATCAGGTCGAACCCGTACACCACTTCCGTAGACGCAACCCAAGCAATCGACCTTCGCTGGCACAGGACACCCGCTCCTCTTTGCTGTGCGTGTGTCCGTTTGCCGAATCATTCGAACGCGCGCTCTAGTCTGAGTGTGCACCGTGTAGAGCACCTCACCGACACTCGGTGTCCTGTCTGATCGGACCTTGACCGATCTCATCGAAGTCTGACGACCGTCCTGTTCGTCTCGTCGAAGCCTGGTCACCGCTAGGGACGCGTGGATCAGGCCGTGTACCTTCGGCTCCGTGCCCCGCCATCCCAAGAGGCCCCGTCGGCTGGTTGCCGACGCGCGCGTGTACCTGTGGACGCTCCGCCACAGCCACAGCGTGGCGGACGGCAGCCGGTCCTGCTGCGAGACCCTGACGCTGTACCCGCAGCCGGCTGGCGGCCCACTGCGCATCGTCTTCACCGAGGGCCCGGGCCGGTATGTCCCGGGCGGGGCTCCCCTGGGCTCTGGAGGCGTGGGATACGTCCGGGGTGCCTCCCTGAACCTTCACGAACCCGGCGCCGTACGAGCTCTGCTCGACGCGGCGTCGGCCCGCGGGTGGCAGCCAGAGGTGCGCCGGGTGGTGGAGATCGACGGCTGGTCCCTGCTGGAGGCGGCAGCCGCCGCGCGGGGCGGGGGCCGCCGGCCCCGCGGACCCGGACCTTGTTCGACGACCACACGGGAATGGGAGCCGTGCCGCTGAAGTGCGCGAACGCATCCTTGGACTTGAACCGGGCGGCACCGGCCGTTTCGCCGATGACGACGGCCGCGCTGATCACCCCACGCCCGGGGACATCCGGCAGCGAGGGCGCCAGCGTCTGCACCAGCTTGCGCAGGCGTGCCTCCAGATGGTTGATCTGCTCGGTCAGCCTGTGGCACTCACCCACAAGGTCACGGGCGATCTCCGCGACGACTCCCGCGCAGCCATCGAGCTCCGCAGCCAGCATGTCGAACACGCGCAAGCGGCGTAATCCCCGGGAAGGAACCGGGCGCTCCGGGTCGATCTCGTGCAGGAACCAGCGCAGCTTGTTCGCCGCCGCGGTCCGGCTTCGCACCAGGCGCCGGCGATGGTCGACCAGCAGCTTGACGTCCCGCGCGGGTCCGGCGAGGCGGGCGCGCTTCAGCTCGGGTTCCCGCATGCCACCCGTGCGACCGCCTCGGCGTCGATCGGGTCGGACTTGGCCCGCTCCCGGGCCGAGCGTCGGGCCCCGGCCGTGAGCCGCGTATGCACTCGCACCACCGCATGGCCGGCAAGCAGGAGATCCGCCTCGAACCGCCGGGTCAGATGGTGGCAGTCCTCGATAGCCAGCAGGACCTGCCCGAATCGGGCAATCCATTTGAGCGCCTGGACATGACCGGACGCAGTGGCCTTGACGGTGATCTCGTCCGCCCTGCGTCCCAGTTGGTCGGCCGCGTCCAGCGTATGCGTCTTCTTGTGACCGTCGATGCTGACAACGTGCAAGGGAACCTCCGCTGGCCGGTGGAGAGTTGATCGACGCCTCCACCGCGGGGGCACGCCTCAATCGGGCTCGCGCGGCACGCTCCTGACTTGTTCGATCGAGGCCAGACGCACGGTCTGCAGCCGTAGCGTCCAGGGTGCCGGTCGGCACGGGCCCGCAGTGCTCCTTGCCGCCCTCGGGTTGGCTCACTGATAGCGTGGCGCCGCTGGCCGGCACCCACGCGGTGTGGCTCGACCGAGGCATGAACATCTTGGTGACGTTTTGACTTCAAGTCAGGATGCCTACCGCACTCTCTATTCCTCTCCCAGTGAGTGCGAGGCCGGCCTGTGATCTTGATCGGTGTCGACCCCCACAAGTCGTCCCACGCTGCCGTCGCGATCGACGCTGCCGGCCACCAGGTGGCCCAGCGCCGGTTCGTCGTCAACGCCGGCACCTTCCGTCAGCTGCTGCGCTGGTGCGAGCAGTGGCCCGAACGCCGCTTCGCCGTCGAAGGCACCCGCGGCCTGGGCCGAACTCTCGCCCAGCAGCTGGCCGCAGCGGGCGAGAACGTGGTGGACGTCCCCTCCACCCTGTCTGCCCGGGCCCGGCTGCTGGCCATCGGCGGCGACCGCAAGACCGACGCCGCTGAGGCCCTCCACGTGGCTCAAGTCGCCCGGTTCCGCGACGACTTGCGGACCGTCGTGCCCGAGGGCCAGACCACGATCCTTCGGCCGCTGACCGAGCGACACGACGACCTGGTCCACGAACGCACCCGCGTCCTGAACCGGCTCCACGCAGTCCTGCGCGACCTGGTGCCCGGCGGCGCTCCCACCGGGCTGTCCGCCGGCAAGGCCGCCGCCGCCATGAAAGCCATCCGTCCGGCGACGGCCACCGACTCCTGACGCCGAGACACAGCCCGCGACCTGCTGGCCGACCTGCCCGTTTGGACCGGCGGGTCAAGGACAACGAGGCCGACATGCGCGACGCCGTCGCCGTGACGGGCACCACGCTTCCCGCGCTGCCGGGCCTGGGCACCGTGCTGGCCGCCTACTAGGTCATCGGCCGCGTCGGCGACGTCAGCCGTTTCCCGACCGAGCACCACTTCGCCAGCTACACCGGCAGCGCCTCCTTGGACGCCTCCAGCGGCAACAACGTCCGTCGTCGGCTCCACACCGGCGGCAACCGGGCGCTGAACTCGGTGCTGCACATCGTCGCCGTCTGCCAGATCCGCGACGGCGGACGCGGACAGGACTACTACCTGCGAAAGATCGCGGAAGGCAAGACGGCCGCGGAGGCCCGCAGGGCTCTGAATCGACGGCTGTCCAACGTGGTCTACCGGATCATGAAACGAGATCAACGGAACCACCTTGCTCAGGCCGCTTGACACACAGAGGTGCTATCAGGCCACTCCGGGGCAGCCCGGGCCGGCGGGGCGGCACATCGCCGACAAGCCACCGTTACCGGGGCAGCTAAGAAACGAGCCAGCCCCGCCGCTACCTGTCACTGTGTCACCACCCGTAGGCCCGTGTCCCAGAGACTGTCATTGACGCATTGAAACGTGTAGGTTACATCAGTAATCCATGGGCTGTAACCGGCCATTGGAAGGCTTCCCGGGTCTCCGTTCAAGATCGGAAGGGAAGCCCATCTCATGGCACAGCCTCAGCACGGGTCAGGAACGAGTCGACGGGCATTCCTCCGCAACGTCGGTATCGCAGGCGGCGCCGGAGCCATGTTCGCGACCATGGGGGCGCTCGGTCTCGCACCCACGGCCGCCTACGCGGCGGAGAAGGAGGCGCCCTTCCGGGCGCCTCGCCGCAGCGACTTCACCCTCCAGGGGCGCGGCGGCAAGGCCGCGAGCGTGGTCATCATCGGCGGCGGCATCGCAGGCCTCACCTCCGCGTACGAACTCGGCAAGGCCGGCTACGACTGTACGGTCCTCGAGGCCCGGGACCGCGTCGGCGGCCGCAACCTCACTGTCCGCGGGGGCGACAGCCTCACGGACATCAACGGCGTCGGTCAGACGGCCAGTTTCAGCAAGGGCCAGTACATGAACGCGGGCCCGGCCCGCCTCGCCCAGTGGATGGTCACCCTCGACTACTGCCGCGAACTCGGCGTACCGATCGAGGTCTTCACCAACTCCAACGCTAGCGCGCTCATCTACAACCCGGGCTACGGCATGACGGCTCCGGTCCGGTACCGGACCGCGAAGGCCGACGTCTACGGCTATGTCTCTGAACTGCTCTCCAAGGCCACCAACTCCGGCGCCCTCGACGGCGAACTGACGGCCGACGACAAGGAGCGGCTGCTCACCTTCCTCAAGAGCTACGGCTCCCTCGGCTCCGACTACACGTACACCGGCAGCGAGCACCGCGGCTTCAGCGTCGACCCGGGCGCCTCCGGAACCCCTGGCGAGGAACTGAGCGGCGTCCCCTCCCTCGCGGAGGTCTTCGCCTCCAACGTGGGCCGCACCTTCTCCTTCGAGTTCGGCTACGACCAGGCGATGCTGATGTTCCAGCCGGTCGGCGGCATGGACCAGATACCCAAGGCCTTCGCTCGTGCCATCGGAGAGGAGAAGATCCGCACGGGTGCGGCCCTGACCGACCTCAAGAACACCGCCGACGGTGTCGTCGTCACCTACACTCAGGACGGCCGCACCCAGGTGATCAAGGCCGACTACTGCATCGCCACCCTGGCACCGCACCTCCTCGCCAGGACTCCGCACAACCTCGGCTCCGAGGTGCAGACCGCCCTCCTGGCCGTGAAGCCCTCCTACGCCTCCAAGATCGGCCTTGAGTACAAGAGCCGCTGGTGGGAGAAGGACTTCAAGATCTTCGGCGGTATCACCGAGACCGACATGGACCTGGACCACATCTGGTACCCGTCCTACGGCCACCTTGGCGAGCGCGGCGTCATCATTGGGTACTACAACACCGGCGCCCACTCCGAGGTGTACTCGGCCCTCACCCCGGCCCAGCGCCTGGAGCGCGCCGTCACGCAGGGCGTCATGATCCACGGCAGCAAGTACCGCACCGAACTGGCCGCGTCCTTCTCCCACCAGTGGAAGCTCGTCCCGTACCTCGAGGGCGCCTGGCATTCCATGCCCGGCGGCCCCGACGCCCCGGCGTACGCGCCGCTCAACACGGCGCAGGGCAACGTGCACTTCGCCGGTGACTACCTGAGCTACTTGGACGCCTGGCAGCACGGGGCGATCTCCTCCGCGCGCAAGATCGTCACGGAACTGCATCAGCGGGTGTTGGCCTCGTGACCCCGTGGCACAGTCCCGGGGGGATGCGGGAATGCCCGCGTCCCCCCGGGGCGTTGAGGCTGTGGAAGATTCGGGGGAGCGGTAACAGTGCTTGATCCGCAGGTTGTGTACGTATGGGAGCCAAAGCGCATGGCCGGCGTCGACATGGCGCTCGCCCAGGAGTCGCCCGGTCTTATCGTGCTCTAACGGGTTTCAACCGCTTACGGGCCGTTTCGTGGCTGCCGGCGGCGGTCCGCGAAGCCCGTCAGCGCTTGGCCGACCCGAGCTGTTACGACTGGCCTCCTCGCCCCGTAGGGCGGGCCGGCCGCTGAAGCCTTTCCGGTGGCCCGGTCCTGGCAGCCCGCCCCGGCTGCTTCTCGCGTGTCCGCCACTGCGCGTGTGAATGCAGTGTCGGGGTTGTCGGACACGATGTTGCGGGCGCCCGGGACGGTCTGGACCTTTACCCCCGCGGCCTTGAGGCCGTTCCCGGCCCGGCAGTTCGCCGCTCAGCGTCACCTCCGCCAGAACAGGTGGTGTGTCACGCCGCTCGGGCTGGGCACGACCTCCAGGTGGAACCGGTCGAGCCGCTCATCGGGGAACTCCCACAGCCGTAGTCCGGACCCGAGCTTTACCGGCGAGACCGCCACATGCATGGTGTCGACAAGGCCGGCATCGAGGAACTGCCGGATGGTGGTGACCCCGCCGCCGAGCCGGACGTCCTTGCCCTGCGCCGCTTCCCGCGCCCGTTCGAGGACTGTGGCCGGGTCGCTGTCGACGAAGTGGAACGTGGTGTCGCAGAGCGTGAACGACGGACGCGTGTGGTGGGTCATGACGAACACCGGCGTGCGGAACGGGGGCTGCTCACCCCACCAGCCGCGCCACTCATGGTCCGGCCAGGGCCCGCGCTGGGGCCCGAACTTGTTGCGGCCCGTGATCTCAGCGCCGATGTTGCGTGCGAAGTCTCGCGTGAAGTAGTCGTCCAGGCCCCGGCTCCCCCCGGGATCCGTGCGCATGGGCCAGCTCGCCGTGGCTCCTGCCCAGGCGAACAGCCTCTCGGGATGGTCCAGGCCGAACGGCCGCTCGAGACTCTGGTGCTCACCGGCACCGATTCCGTCACTCGAGACGTTGAAGTTCATGGCTCTCAGCAGTTGATCCACGTGTTTCCTCGTCAGATCCTGTCGCGTCATGGTGTGGCGAGGCGCCGCACATCATGACGTCGAACGGGACATGGCCGGATCGACAGCAGCCCGTACTTTTTCCCAAGGCGCGATCGGGAAGCGGCTTTCACCTACGACATGCCTTGACTTGCTGTGGGCTGGAAGCGTAGAGAACTCTCATCCCCGCAAGTCACAAGGCACGTCTTCTTCGTGGGGGCACCGTCACGCGAAAGGTGTCGCACGCGGCCGGAGCGGAGCTGCAGAGCCTGCGCAGCGGGTGACCGAGGCGACGCCGTGGCGACCATGACGCGTGGAGCGCGCACGCTCGTCAGAGGGCTCTAGGCACTGTCCGATGGATCGTGTGATCAGGTAGACGATTACGTCGTTCTGGCTGATGTGTGGCGGGGTGATCTGTCGGACCAGGAGTGGGCTCGGCTGGAGTCGCACTTGCCGAAGAATGTGGGGCGAGGCGGGCGTTGGAAGAGCCATCGCAGGGTGATCAACGGCATTCTCTTCCGGCAGCGAACCGGTGTCCCGTGGCGTGATCTGCCGGCACGGTTCGGGAAGTGGAAGACCGTGCATGACAGGCATCGCAGGTGGTCGGCGGACGGCACGTGGGAAAGGATCCTGCGGGCCGTCCAGGCCGATGCCGATACGGAAGGCCGGATCGACTGGAGCATGGTCAGCGTGGACTCGACCTCCTGCCGCGCCCACCAGCACGCTGCGGGCGCCCGCACTGACACGCCGCGTATCCCTGGACGACGTAGCCGGCCTGCTCAGCATCTTTCGGATGAGGCCCTGGGACGTTCCCGTGGCGGGCTGACCTGCAAGATCCATCTTGCCGCAGAGTGCGGCCGGCGTCCGCTCGCGTTCGTCATCACACCAGGCCAGTGGGGCGATGCCCCGCAACTCATCCCGGTCCTCGAACGCATCCGTGTCCCGCGCCCGGCAGGCGGGCATCCGCGCACACGCCCCGATCACCTGGGCGGCGACAAAGCGTACTCCTCTCGCCGGAACCGCCGATACCTGCGGCGTCGGCAGATCAGGCACACCATTCCCGAACGCAGGGACCAGCGGGCCAACCGCAAGCGCCGCGGCAGCGCAGGCGGCCGACCCACCGGCTTCGACAAGGCGATCTACAAGCGCCGCATCGAAGTCGAGCGAACGATCAACGCCCTCAAGGGCTTCCGCGCCGTAGCCACCCGATTCGACAAGAGGGCGTACATCTTCCATGGCACCGTGACCGTCGCTGCCATTCGCCTGTGGCTTCGCTCGTGACCCGCCGGACAGTCCTTAGAGCCGTCCGGTTTCGGCGAGGGCCAGCAGGTCGTTCGCGGCCTCCTGGGAGCGGATTCGGATGGCGGCCGGGTCGGGGACCGGTCCGCCGAGCAGGGCGGTGTCCACGATCTCCGCCTGGAGGAGGGCGGAGAAGACGTGGGCGGCCCGGGTGGGGTCGCTGACCTTGGAACGCAGCTTCGCCGGCCAGTGGGACAGGTGTCGCGTGAACAGGGCTATGCGGTCTCCGAGGATCTCCTGTTGGTAGCGGCGGCCGAGCTCGGGGAAGCGCTGCGCGTCCCGGGCCACCACCCTGAACAGTGCCAACTGCTGCTCGGACAGGACGTGTTGGAGAAGCTCGCAGCCCGCTTCCGTCAGACCCTCCAGGGGCGGCAGGTTCAGCCATTGCGGGTCTGCGGTCTGCGCGGAGGTCTCGCAGGCCTCCTGGATGACGGCGACGAAGAGATCGTCCTTGCTGTCGAAGTGCCGGTACAGGGTGGTGATGGACACGCCTGCGCTCGCGGCGATGCGGTTGACCGAGCTTCCGCCGTACCCCTCTTCGAGGAAGGCCGCGAGGGCAGCGTTGATGATCGCCTCGCGCTTGCGCGCCATCAGGCGCGCTTTGGGGTCGTTCTCGGCCCAGGTCCGCACGGTTCTTCCTCCGGTCTCGCGTCGACTTGACAGAGCATACGACAGCGATGACTATCGTGTCATACGAAAGTGATTGCTTTCGTGACGGGCGAGGAGCGACAGATGCGGAATACAGACACCTCGCGAGTGCTGGTCCTCGGGGCCACCGGCCGCACCGGATCAGCGGTCGTGAAGGCGCTGGAGGCGACACCCGGTCAAGCGGTCCCGGTGCGGGCCTCACGCAGCGAGACGACCGTCGAACAGTGGATCAAGGAGGGGAAGGAAGCCGCCCGCATCGATCTCGATGACCCCGACACCTTCCCCGGCGCACTGGAGGGCATCGACCGGGTATTCCTGATGACCGGCTACACCTCGGCGATGAACCACCAGACCAAGACCCTGGTGGACGCCGCCGAGGACGCCGGCGTCAGCTTCCTGGTGCACCTGGGCGTGTTCAGTGACAAACGCTCCACCGACCCGCACTTCGCCTGGCATGAACTGGTGGAGCGCTATGAGGTTCCCCCGAGATGCGGGGAAAGGTGACAGCAGGTCAGATGGGTCTCATGAGAGGAGCCCAGACGATGCCTGCCCCGAGGAAGTACCCGCT
>NZ_JBFAWG010000064.1:0-35761 GCF_040680215.1 Streptomyces sp. NPDC052107 | reverse complement strand
TGAAGACCGCCCGTCCCGCCGACGTGCCCAGACCCTCCCGGCCTGGGCCCGGACGCCCACCCGGCTCGAAGAACCGCAGGCCAGCCCCACGTCACGAGCCCGGGAAAACCGTGAAACGAATCGAAACCCTCACCGAACACGTCCGCCTGAAACAGCAGCGAGGATAAAGATCAAGCTCACCGCCCGTGCCCACGGCCCGCACCGCGCGCTGCCCCGAGAACACCGCGAACGTGCCGTCGGGACTCACCGAGTGGACGCCGCGGTCCCAGCCCGGCCAGGGCACCGGGAAGACGGCTCTGGGCGCTCGCTCTCCGGCGAACACCTCGCCCAGGTCGTACACCTCCAGCTCATGGCCGTTCTGGAGGAGGGCGCGGCGCGAGTCCGTCCCGCGGCTCTCGAAGGCGAAGCCGTTGACCAGGGCGTGGCCACCGGGCAGGCGGACCGAGTCGCGCAGGTGTGCAGTGATCGACATGGGTCCGAAGGTAGCGGAGCCCACTGACAGCGGGCCGGGGAGGAGCAGCGGGCGGCGCGGCTCACTCGGGGGTCGTCGCGTCGGGTCGGCGTGCCTGGCGGCGCCACAGGGAGGGCGTGGTGCCGTGACGGCGTTTGAAGGCGACGCTGAAGGCGAACGGGTCCTCGTAGCCGACCTGGTGGGCCACGGCCGCGACGGTCGCCTCGGTGTCCCGCAGCAGGTCCGCCGCCACGGCCATGCGCCAGCCGGTGAGATAGGTGAGCGGGAGCTCGCCGACCAGGCCGGTGAAACGTGCGGCGAACGCGGCGCGGGACATGCCGAGACGGGTGGCGAGTTCGGCGACCGTCCAGCGCTGCGCGGGGTGCCGGTGCAACAGGCGCAGGGCCTCTCCGATGGCGGGATCGGTGAGCGCGCGATACCAGGCCGCGGGCCTCGCGTCGGGGCCGGCGCACCAGGTTCGCAGGGCCAGCACCAGGACGAGGTCCAGCGCCCGGTCGACGACGGCGTCCTGTCCGGGTTCGTCGCGCGCGATCTCGGCGGCGAGCAGTTCCAGTGCCGGCCTGGTCCGCGGTCCGGCGGGCACGATCGCCGAGGGCGGCAGCAGGCCCAGCAGCCGGTCGCCCACATCGCCTCGGAGTTCGTAGGCACCACGGAGGAGGACCGTGGCCCCGGGCAGGCCGTCTCCGTACGTGCGCGGAGCAAGGCCGCGCCGCACCCCCGCCGCCCTCTCGTCCCCGCCGACCACCTGTTTCTCCCGGCCTCGGATCACGACCTGGGGCGGGGTGGTGGGTGCGTCGGCGATCGTGTACCGGCTGGTTCCGCTGATCAGGGCGATGTCGCCGGTGGCGAGCCGCACCGGTGCGGCGTCCACGTCGTCGAGCCGGACCGAGGCGTGCCCGCAGAGCGTGGCGACGACCGTGAGAGGCGGCGCGTCGACGAAGCCCAGCGACCACGGTGGCCGCTGGACCAGCTTCCGGACCACGGCGTTCCTGGCACGCGCCCGGTGCAGCAGATCGCTCAGCACGTCCATGCCCGCCCCCAACTCTGGACGATCACAAAGGTCTTGGCGATTGTCTCCCATGGATCGTCTCCGGCGCATGGCGTTCCCTGGAGGGCATGCAGAACATCCTCCTCGTCGGCGGTACCGGCAAGACCGGCCGCCGCATCGCGCGGCACCTCCAGGCCGCGGGCCATCCGGTACGCACGGCGTCCCGCACCGGCGGAGACATCCCCTTCGACCTGGCCGATACGTCGACCTGGGCCCCCGCCCTAGACGGCGTCACCGCGGCCTACATGGTCGAACCCGACCTACGGACCGACGTGGACCACGACGCGCGGATTCCCCGGCTCGTCGCCGAAGCGGTGGACGCGGGCGTACGACGGCTGGTGCTGCTGTCGGCGTACGGCGTGGGCGAGGCCGACGACAGTCATCCCCTCAAGGCCGCCGAACGGGCCGTGCGGCGCTCGGGCGTCGACTGGACCATCCTGCGGCCCGACTGGTTCTCGCAGAACTTCAGCGAGGGCCCCTGGCTCCAGGGGATCCGGACGGCGACCCTGTCCCTGCCGACCGGCGACGGCCGCACGCCGTTCGTGGACGCCGAGGACATCGCCGAGGTCGCCGCGTCGGCGCTGACCGAGGACCGGCACGGCGGCCGGACGTACCAGCTGACCGGTCCACGGGCGATCGGCTTCGGTGAGGCGGCCGATCTCATCGGCCGGGCCACCGGACGTGTCGTCCGCCATGTCGACGTCGATCCCGAGGTGTTCACCGAGCGGCAGATCTCCTTCGGCGTTCCGGCCGACGTCGCGCGCCTGCTCACCGGCCTTCTCGTGGCCGTCCGTTCCGGCCGGGGCGCCACGGTCGCCGACGGCGTTGAACGAGCCCTCGCCCGGCCGCCGAGGACGTTCGAGGACTACGTCGCCGAGACCGCCGCCGCGGGCCACTGGAGCTGACCCGACCGCACCACGGCACCGGCTGGTCAGTGCGTGGTGCCGTCGGCCTCCAGTGTGTCGAGGAGCGGACGGGCCCGCTTGCGGAAGGTCTCGTCCTCGCGAATGATCCGGTCCTCCACGCCTGAGCGGATGCCCCGTGCGTCGCCGTCGGCGAGAACGGCCAGCCGGGCCCGGTGGCTTGGGGTCAGAGGTGCGGAGCCCAGGGATTGCAGGGCGTCCAGGGCTCCCGTCGGGTCGGCGTCCTGCTCGGCCGCGTCCAGGACGGCGGTCGCGAGCCCGGCGTGGTCCAGTGCCGCGGGCTCCGCCACCGCCGCGAGGGCGAGGACCGCGGCCGGGACCTGCACCGGGTCGTCCAGCAGGGCTTCCAGCCGGGCGGTCAGCGGACGTCCGGCCGGGCCCAGGAGTGCCGTCGCCCGGGCGGCCCGCACTGCGGACCAGCGAGCCCAGGGGTCCGCGCCGCCCGGGCGAACACCGAGTCCAGGGCCGCCACGACCGTGGTGGCGTCACCCGTGATGCGCCACAGCGCTTCGGCGAGCGCGGTGTCCGCGTCCAGTGCGGGGGGTGACGGCGCCGCCGTCGCCGGCGGCGAGTGCCGCCTGCGGTGCGGGAGCCAGGGATCCGGCTCGGGGCCCGGGCGCGCCCGCTGTTCCGGCGGCTTCTTGCAGGTCGCGGGAGTCGCGTCGAAGCTCCCGGTCGAGGCAGGCCGGCAAAGGCTCCGGCTCGCCGACGAGGTCGTACAGCGGCACGGCGTGAGCGGCACGGTGGGCCTGGGCTAGCCCTCGATGTCCAGGGCCGTCCCGTACAGCCGGTCCACCCGCAGCCGGATCACGACCCTGCGCTCGGCCACCTGCTGGGCGAGGAAGGCGTCCTCGTCCTCGGGCCTGGCGGCCGGCGGGAGCATCGCGAGGAGTTCCCGCCCGACCGCGTCACCAGGCACCGTGGTGATCTCGGAGACCTCGGCGGATCCCTCGGCGACGGCGAACGACCACACGTCGCCGCCGCGCACATGCAGCGCCGCCCGCGGATCGCGCCGCAGGTGCTTCGCCTTCACGCGGTCGGCCGTCGTGGACAGCCGCACGACACGGGCCTCGGGGTCCCAGGCGTAGAGCATGGTGGTGAGGTGGGGGTGGCCACTTTGCCTGACCGTGGCCAGGGTGCCGAACTGCTGCTTGGCGAGCAGATCGGCGAGGGCTTCGTCGGACAGGGGCCGGGGTGCGGGTCCTTGAGTCATGCGATGATCAACTCCCGTCCGCTTGACGGTATTCCGGGTGCCGCGCCCCCACCTGGCGCCGTCAGTTCGTGTACACCTCCGCCCGGTCCACGCTCACGAACGCGGCCTGCGACTGGGCGTTGTGTTCGCCCGTCACACGGATCCGCAGTGTGTGACGGCCGTACGGCAGCCGGGGGCTCAGGTACTGGAGGGTCTCGCCGGTGCGGATCGCCCCGTAGAAGTCGAGGCGTTGCTCCGCCGCTCCGTCGACCCCGACAGCGGCGATGCCGTTGCCGGTGTCACGGACGGTCATTCTCAGCCCGCTCTCCCTGCTCCCCCGTGACCTGGTCACCCGCGACCGGCGCCTGCCCGTCGTCCTGCTGGGCGAGCGCTCGGCCAAAGGCAGCACCGACCATGTCGGCATCGACAACGTGCTGGCGGCCCGCGAGGCCACCGAGCACCTGCTGGCCCGCGGACGCCGCCGGATCGCCGTCATCGGCGGCGCACTGCGCGGCCGCCAGGGCACCGACCGGCTGCGGACCGACGGCTACCGCGAGGCACTGAAGGCGGTGGGGCTGCCCTTCGACGCCCATCTCGTGGTGGCGGTGGAGGCCTTCCACTGGCAGGACGGGCTGCGCGCCGCCACCGCGCTCATGGCACGGGAGCACCGGCCGGACGCGCTGCTGTGCCTGAACGACCACCTCGCCCTCGGCGCGCTGCGCGCCCTGCACGAGCAGGGCCGCTCGGTGCCGGAAGACCTCGACGTAGTCGGCTTCGACGACATCGAGGCCTCCCGCTTCAGCGTGCCCAGCCTGACCACCGTCGCCCCCGACAAGCAGGAGATCGCCCGGGTCGCCGTATCACTGCTGCTGGAGCGGATCGACGACCCGGACGCCACTGCCGTGCACGACCATGTGGCCCGACACCGGATCATCGTGCGGGAGAGCACGGGCGGCTGAGCGGAGGGGCCTCAGCCCTCGGTGGGACGGTACGCGCCGGGTACGAAGACCAGGGCGTCGCCCACGGACCGCTCGGTGGACCCGCTGGGGTGGTTCACCAGTGTCCCCTCGACGGACATGGTGGTCGAGCCGCCGCCGTCCAGGTTGACCGCGTCGGTCAGGCCCAGGGCGTCGGCGACCGCCGCCGTCTCGTCCATCGTGGTGCCGACACTGGTCGTCATGCGGCCGTCGACGGTCGCCAGGACGACCTTGCCCTCGCGGGTCGTACCGGCGATCGTGCGCGGGTTGCGGTCGAAGAAGCCGCCCGAGCCGGCCGGCACCACGATCTGGCCGTGCGCGGTGAGGCGATAGCGGCCGTTCACGCCGAACAGTCCCGGCCGGACGGGGAGTTGCCGGCCCTGCTCGTCCGTGAGCACCGAGTCGGTACGCAGGCAGCCCCCTTCGGCGGTGTGCAGCAGGGCCGCCGCGTCGGCGCCCGTTGCCTGTACAGAGGTCTGGCCGGAGGCCAGGTGTGTTCCGCGCGCCGTCTGCGTGCGGACGACGCAGCCGTTCCGGTCGAGCACCACCTCGACGCCCGCGCCCGAGGGCGTGGCGTCGGCGAACTCGGGAGTGAAGCGCACGACGTCGCCGGGCACGGTGCACCGGGTCGGATCGGTCAGGTCGGCGCAGCCCGCCGGAACGACGGGCGGGTGGTTCACGTACTTCAGCGGCAGCGTTGCGCCGGTCCGCCGGTTGTGCAGGCTGCCCGACCAGCTCAGCCGGCCCATCAGGGCGCGGTTGTCGTGGGCGTCCACGACGAAGTCGGCCTCCGCGGGGTCGCCGGTGGGCTCGCTGAGCAGCCGTCCGTCGTAGAGGCCGAACCCCACCGGGTCACCGGGGTACTGCGCGCTGGCGGTGAAGGTGAAGAAGGAGGCGTTGACGCCGGCCAGGGCCTGCGAGGAGCGCACCAGGTCGGTCGTCTTCTCCGTGTGGGCCAGGTCGGGGCCGTACGTCGCCTTCAACTGCCCGCGCGCCCTGCGCGGGTCGATGGTCAGGACGTCGACCACCCAGGGGCCGCGTGTCGTGGTGTTGATCTGGTCGGCCGGGGCGGGTTCGGTCCCGCGGACGATGCGGGTGAGGGTCACACCGTCGGCCAGGGTCTGTGTCGTGCGGGTCTCCGCGAGGCCGGGGTCGCCGAGCGGGAGCGTCGCCTCGGCGGCGGTGGCCCGGCCGGCGGGCGGCGCGAGCAGCAGGAGCAGGGCGGCCGCGGTGAGCGTCGCCGCGCGGGTCAAGCCGGGTCTGTACGAGGTGAATGACATGCACGTGAGGGTGCTCGCCGACGCGGACGTTTACCTGTGCGGCGGTTGATGCCCCGGTCCCGGTTCGGTTAACTGCCGGTTACACTGATCGAGTTGGCGGGGCCGGCGGGCGGGAGCCTGGGCCGGAGCGGACGACGCCAGAGGGCGAGCAGTCCCGCTGCCGTCTCTGTGAAACCGCAGGCGCCGAAGGAGAACGGACGCAGGTGTTCCTCGAAGTCGACGTGCGGCCACGCGCACTTCGCGGCGCGCGCCCCTCGGCCGCGGTCGCGACGAGCGCGCTCCCGACTCCCTTCGTACGGCGGTGCCCGGCGACCACCGTGTCCAGGATGAAGGCGTGCCGAAGCCGAGCGGCGTGCAGCGCGTCCAGGGCCGCGTTGTCGCACTCGCCGCGCCACTCACAGGTGATCTGCATACCGGGATCGTCGTGACGCCGCACGTGAGCGTGGGATCGTCGGCCGCATCCCTCGCGACGCGCCGACGGGGCGTCCCGCCAGGCCTCATGACCCGGCGGGACGCCCCGTCGCGACCCGCACCACCGCTAGTTGCGGCGCCCCGCGGGATCGTGGGCGACGGAGTCCCGGTCGGCGCCGGGCGCCGATGCGGAACCGCCGGCACCGGTGGCCGCGCCGGCCGGCGCGGCCTCGGCCCGGTCGCCGTGCCCCGGCCACCACGCGGCGTGGCCGATCAGCGCGGTGAGGCTCGGTGTGAAGAACATCGCCATGACGAAGGCGGCGACGGCGATGCCGAAGGAGACCGCGAAACCCATCTCCGTGAGCAGCGAGTTGCCCGCCAGCATCATCGTGGCGAAGGTCGCCGCCAGGATGAAGCCGGCCGCGGCGACCGTCGGACCGGCGTGCCGCAGCGCCATGCCGGCCGCCTCACGCGGCTCGCGGCCCTCGCGGGCCTCCTCGCGCAGCCGTGCGATCATGAGGATGTTGTAGTCGGTGCCGATGGCGACCACGAACAGATACATGATCACCGGGAGCATGAACATCAGACCCGAGTGTCCCTGCCCCTTCTGGAAGATCCACACCGTGGCGCCGAGGGTGGCGCCGAAACCGAGGCCCACCGATGCCATCAGGTACCAGGGGGCGACGACGCTGCGCAGCAGCAGACCCAGGATCACCATGATGAGGACGGCGGCCACCGGGAACACCGTCTTGTAGTCGTGGTTCACCGCGGTGTCGATGTCCTTGTAGATCGAGGACATGCCGCCGACGACCGCCTCGGTGCCGTCGGGGGCGTCGGCGTGTGCCACGTCCCGCACCCGGCCCACGGTGTCGATCGCCTTGTCCGTCGACGCCTCGTACTTGAGAGTGACGGTGAAGTCCGCGGTGTTGCCGTCCTTGTCGACCTGCGTCATACGGGCACTCGCGACCCCGTCCACGGCCCCCAGCTTGCTCGCGTACGCGTCGAAGGCGGCCTTGTCCAGCGGCTTGCCGTCGGTGCTGGACAGGTAGACGTCGGTGGGTGCCGCGGCGCCCGCCGAGTACGCGTTCTGCATCTGGTCCTGGACGACCATGGACTCCTTGGTCTTCGGCATGGAGCCCGACGCCAGGTCGAACGTGGCGTTGTAGCCGAGGATGCCGAGCGACAGCGCGACCAGGACGAGGCCGGACGCCCCGGCGGTCAGCGCGGGGCGGCGCTGCACACCGCGGCCGAGGGCGGCGAACCGGGCGTTCTCCGGCTCCTTCTGCCAGGACTTGGAGGGCCAGAAGACCTTCGGTCCGATCAGCGAGACCACGGCCGGGATCAGGGTCAGGCCCGCAACGAGGGTGGCGGCCACCGCGATCGCGAGCGCCGGGCCCATCTGCTTGAGGAAGCCCAGTGTGGACAGCACCAGCGCGAGGAACGCGATGACGACGGCACCGGCCGCCGAGGCGATGGCCTCACCGACCCGGTCGACCGCGTTGATCATCGCCTCCTTGGGTTCGTCACCGGCGCGCAGGCGTTCGCGGTACCGGAACATCAGGAAGAGGAAGTAGTCCGTACCCACGCCGAAGAGCACGACGATCAGGATGGACGAGATCGAGCTGTTGGCCTGCAGGTCGAACAGCTTGGTGGCGTACGCGATCAGGCCGTTGGCGATGGCCGACACCAGGCCGATCAGCACCAGGGGCAGTAGGGCCAGGATCGGCGCCCGGAAGATGATCAGCAGGGTCACCAGGATGATCACGAAGGTGCCGATGCCGATCAGCGCCTGTCCACGCTTGGACGAGTCCTGCTGGTCGAGCGCCTGCGCGGCGGAGCCGCCGAGCCTGACGTCGAGATGCGTACCCTTGGCCAGCTCCTTGACGTCGTCGCGCAACACCTTGGCCGCGTCCGCCTGTTTGGGCTGGCCGGCGTTCTTGCTGTCCATCTGGACCAGGGTCAGGTCATACCTGCCGTCCTTGGAAGGCTGGCCGGGGACGACCTTCTGCACCTGGTCGATGTGCCTGTTGCCCAGTTCGGTGGTGATCCGGGCGACGTCCTGCTTGTCGGCGGCGGTCAGTTTGCCGCCGTCCGTGCGCTGGTAGAGCGCGATCGCGGACGGGGTGAAGGCGCTGGGGAACGCCTTCTGCTGGAGATCCGCCGCTTTGATGGATTCGTAACTCTTGGGCAGGAAGCTGCTCTCGTCACTGTTCGAGGGCAGACTCGGAGCGGTGGCGACGATCGCCACCGCGGCAATCAGCCATGCCACGATCGTCCAGACGGGATGTCGGACGACAGTGTTGCCAATACGTCGGAACATGCGGAAGGTCCTCCTGGACAGGAAGATCACCGCAGCCCGGGGAGCGGTCCCTGGCATCGGCGACCCCGTACGGCCCGTGTCCAACGGGCCTGTCGAACGGTTGTCTTGTGGCCACATGGTAGTGACCGGTGATGAAGATCATCTCATCAAGTGGTCAGGTTCGGGCCAGGACCGGGTGCCCTGGGGGCGTTTGAGCACTCGTCCGGGAACGGCGACGGGCCGCTCAGCCCAGAACGAACGGAAGCCTTCCGGCCAAGTCGCCCAGCGCGGCCTGCTCCACGTCGGTCGGCGTACGGCGTCCGGTGCCGATCAGCAGCGCGTCCCTGTCGGAGAACGCGGCGGGGAACGGAGCCCCGGCGATTTCCTCCAGCGACGCGCGTGTCGCCGCGAGCGTCTCGGCGGGCGGCTCGGCGGCCGACGGCAGACGGGCGAACAGGTCGAGGTGGTGCAGGGTCCACTCGACGACGTAAGCGGACAGGTAGTCACCGACGGTCAGCACTTCGTCGCGGGTGCCGACGCGCGCGGCCGGGTCGGCGAGTGCGGCGGCGCGGCCCGCCGCGGAACCGACGTCGTCCAGGTGGAACTTCAGCCACCGCGGCTCACCGTAGGCGGCGGCCAGTCGAGGTATCAGCGCGTCGAGCGGGTCCTCGCCGGTCGGGGGTTCGACCAGCTTCCAGTAGGTGACCGCGTCCACGGTCGGTGCGGTGTCGGCGGGTGTCACCAGGGTGATCAGGACGTCCTGGGCGTCGACGACCAGGTGGCACACCAGGTCCCGTACCAGCCAGCCGGTACAGCCGGACGGCCGCTCGAAGTCCTCGTCCGGGAGTTCCGCGACGGCTGTGCGCAGTGCCGTCCAAGAGCGTGAGAAGAGATCCACCGGCGGCAAGTTAGTGCGGGACCGGCAGGACGGACAACCGAATTCGGATGAGCCGTGTCCGGCTCCGCCCGGCGGTTCATCGCACGGACGGCGAAAGCCGGTAGGAAGCGGCGAGGTCGCGCACCTCCACGGAGAGGAACACCTGTTCCCCGCCACGGTCGTCCACCGGCAGATGCTTGGCGAGCAGGGCCAGCACCCCCTCGGACAGCCGGGTCTTCTGCGCCTCGGGACGGCCGGGCATGAGGCCGACTTCCACGTGCACGAAAACGGCCTCCCCGCTCCCCCTGTCCCCGACATATGTCTCCGCCGGCCGGAGCAGCGTCTTGCACACGCCCGACGTACCGGACTCCTCGACCACGAGCGGATGCAACTCCTTCACAAGAACACAGGCGTCGAAGGCTCCGGCCAGGTGGGAGGAGTAGTCGATGGTGAGGTACGGCATGGAGGGCCTTTCACACGTTCCCCGTAGTTTCACTAGGCAACCATTTTCCCTCACGACGCCAACGGGTCCCACTTCCCCCCCTCCACTTTGCGGCAACGGATAGCGCACCTGCTCCACACCGAGGGCCGCGCTACGGCAACAAGCCCTCAACTCGCTTTCTTCATGGCTTACTTCACACCTTGACCCCCAATGGTCTGTACCTCTAGTTTCACAGCCCAGCCACACATCGTGCGCCGCGCTCACCGTTGGCCGTCCCTTCCGGGGGTGCACGCTGCCCGATGCCCACCCCCACCCGAAAGGCCACCTCCCTTCATGGCCAGGTCCCGTTCCGCCGCCGTCCTGACAGCCGTGCCGGGCCTCTCCGCATGCCTGCTCACCGCTTCCCCGGCCCAGGCCGACACGGACGCGCCCGCCGCGCGGGCATCCGACACCTGCTGGGCGACCCACTACGGTCCGCAGCCGCCCGGGGCCCTGACCGCCAGCGGTGAACTCTTCGACAACAACGCCGACACCGCGGCGACCTCGCTCAGCCGTCGGCCCCAACTGCCCTTCGGCACCCGGATACAGGTCACGAACACCGCCAACGGCAGGTCGCTGGTGGTCCGCGTCAACGACCGGGGCACGTTCGCCCGGACTCCGTAGGTGCCCAAGTGCCTGGACCTGACCGACGGTTCCTTAAGCCGGATCGGCGGAAGCCTCGACCCCGACGCCGGACACATCGTCGTCACCGAGACCGTCCTGGGCTGACGGCCCCGTACCCACACCACCGGCCGGCAACACGCACGTCCGCCGGCACCGGCACGAACCCCCATCCACCCGACCAGGACAGGAGCACCTGTCGATGCACCTCCGCCTCGCCGAACTCCCTCACAGACCCATACGCTTGGGGCGTCTCGTACGCTTCCTGGCCGGCGGCGTCGTCGCCGCCCTCCTCGCCGGGCTGTTCATCGCCTCGCCCGCCCGGGCCGCGGACGGCCAGATCACCGGGCTGGCCGGCAAGTGCGTGGACGTGGCAGGCGCCAACAGCGCCAACGGCACCGCCGTACAGCTCTACGACTGCAACGGAACCAACGCCCAGATCTGGTCGAACCCGGGTGACGGCACCCTCCGGGCGCTCGGCAAGTGCCTCGACGTCGTCGACCGCAGCACCGCCGACGGCGCCGCGGTCCAGTTGTGGGACTGCTCCGGCGGCACCAACCAGCAGTGGGTGGGCACCGCGGCCCACGACATCGTCAACCCGGCCGCGAACAAGTGCCTGGACGTGCGGGACAACAACAGCGCCAACGGTACGCGGCTGCAGATCTGGACCTGTACGGGCGGCGCGAACCAGAAGTGGAACGCCCCGGCCGGCGGCGGAAGTGGCACACCGTCCGGATTCGTCGTCTCCGAGGCCCAGTTCAACCAGATGTTCCCGAACCGGAACAGCTTCTACACCTACAGCGGCCTCGTCCAGGCCCTGAGCGCCTACCCCGGCTTCGCGAACACCGGCAGCGACACGGTCAGGAAGCAGGAGGCCGCCGCCTTCCTCGCCAACGTCAGCCACGAGACGGGCGGCCTGGTCTACGTCGTCGAGCAGAACACCGCCAACTACCCGACCTACTGCGACTGGAGCCAGCCGTACGGTTGCCCGGCCGGACAGGCCGCCTACTACGGACGCGGCCCGCTCCAGCTCAGCTGGAACTTCAACTACAAGGCCGCCGGTGACGCACTCGGCATCGACCTGCTGAACAACCCCTGGCAGGTGCAGAACGACGCCTCCGTCGCCTGGAAGACCGGCCTGTGGTACTGGAACACCCAGTCCGGACCGGGCACGATGACCCCGCACAACGCAATGGTCAACGGCGCCGGATTCGGCCAGACCATCCGCAGCATCAACGGATCCCTGGAATGCGACGGCAAGAACCCCGCACAGGTCCAGAGCCGTGTCGACGCCTACCAGCGCTTCACCCAGATCCTGGGCGTCTCGCCGGGCGGCAACCTGTACTGCTGACCGAGTCAGCCCTTGCCCACCGGTGCACCGCGTCGCAGGAGAGGCGGTGCACCGGCCTGTTCAGGCCGACATCGTCCGGAGGGGAAGCTCGATCAGGAGGTGGGCGAGGGGCGCGCAGACCACGGCGGCGCCCAGCGTGAAGGCGCGCTCCTCGTGGGTACGGGCCATCAGCAGCGGGATGAGGACGAAGAGGGCGAGGCAGGCCCATGCCTGCGTGGCGTAGTGCGGGTTCCAGGCGTATGCCAGGCCCTCCATCCCGAAGAGCCCAGCGAGCACGGCCAGACCGGTGACGTGGCGGCGCGTGTCCGGGCCACGCCGCCACCAGTGGCCGGCGACTCCGGGCAGCGGTCCCGCCACGCCGGCCATGCCGAGCCACACCAGCGGAAAGAACAGGTCCCCCGCACCGTCGCGCCCGAACTCGGCATAGCCGTAGCAACCGACGGCCAGGCCGACCTCCGCGCCGAGACCCCCGACCACGGCCTGGGACACGGGGCCTTGCCGATACAGCAGCGCTCCGGCGGCGAACGCGACGGCGGACCGGACCGCTCCGGAGTTGGCGATCTGCTGCCAGGCTCCGGGAAGCCACCCCTGGGCCAGGTTGGTGAGCACACCGAGCAGCAGGCCGGCGCCCGACGCCACCGCCGTCGGACCGCCCCACGCGCGCAGCCGGTGCCTCAGGCCCACCGGACGGCTGGGCATGGTGATCGTCATCGTCGCACCCACAGCCGCAAGTTCTGCGGCGCGCACTATACACACTTCGTATACACGGTGTGCATTCCAGCGCCGTCCTCGTCACATCCGCACTTCTTGGCACGTATCGGCGGAGGCCACCGAACGCAAGGATTCCTGGCGGACGCGCGGCTCGCCATGGGGCCCGCACGGGCTGCGGCGGGCCCCGGCCGAGCGGTCGGTGTCAGGGCGCGCCGGTCGGCTCGCTCGCGGTGGGGACGAGCGTGGGCCGGGCCTCGGATCGGGTGGTCGAGGGTGCGGGAGCCAGACGTTCTCCCTCGATGTCGAGGTCGGGCAGCAGCCGGTCGAGCCACCTCGGCAGCCACCAGCCGGCGCGGCCGACGAGTGCGAGCGCCGCCGGGACGAGGGTCATGCGGACGACGAAGGCGTCGACGAACACGCCGACGGCGAGAGCGAAGGCGATCGGCTTGAGGATGGTGCTGCCGTCGGGGACGAAGCTCGCGAACACCGCGAACATGAAACGACTGGCCAGCGCCGGCTGGAGGACTTCGCCGCGTTGCTGGAAGAGGCGTTCGCGGTGCTGCGGACGCAGGGCGGCGAGCAGCGGCGGGCGCGCGGTCCTTCCGGCGGAGCCGGCAGGGTACGGCGCGTTCGGCTCAGCGGGCGGCGTCCATGCGCTGGGTGCCGATGACCGACAGCAGCCGCAGTGCCTCCTCGGACGGTGTGCCGGGGACGGCGGTGTAGATCACGACCTGCTGGTCCCGGTCGGTGAGGTCGAGGGCGTCGCAGTTGACCGTGACCGGCCCGACCAGCGGATGCCGGAACGTCTTGCGGAGCGTGGGTTCCCCGTCCACGTCGTGCGAGTCCCACAGCCGGGCGAACTCCTCGCTCCCGGCGCGCAGTTCGTGGATCAGCCCGGTCACCTCGGGATCGTCGGGGTAGCGGGCGGCGGCCGTGCGCAGCCGGCGCGCCGCGTGCCGGGCGAACGCGTCGGCGTCGGACACACCGTACAGCCGCCGTCCCTCGGAGCGCGGCCCCAGGAAGACGCGCCGCGCGAGGTTGCGGTCGCGGCGCGGCAGGGCCGAGAAGTCCTCCATCAGGGCGGCGGCCAGTTCGTTCCAGGCGAGCACCTCCAGCGTGGCCGAGGTGACGAAGACTGCGGACTGCGGCAGCCGGTGGATCAGGTCGAGGATGCTCTGCCGCACCTCGCGCGGGGGGCCGGGCGGGGGCTCCGGCGGGGCACCGGCCAGCAGATGGAGGTGCTCGCGCTCGGCGTCCGACAGCCGCAGGGCGCGGGCCAGCCCGGCCAGCACCTCACGGGACGGGCGCGGACCGCGGGCCTGCTCCAGCCGGGTGTAGTACTCGGTCGAGATGAACGCCAGATGCGCCACCTCCTCGCGGCGCAGCCCCGGTGTGCGGCGGCGTGGCCCGGCGGCCAGTCCCACGTCGGCAGGGCCGATCCGCTCGCGCCTGCTGCGCAGGAATCCCGCCAGTTCTGCTCTGTCCACACCCCCAGTGTGCGGGTGTGCCGCGAGACCCATCCAGGTACTCCCGGTGCCTGGATGGGTCCGGCTCCCGGGCGCAGGCTCGCTGCCATGGACAACACATCGCACATGGATCACAAGGACAACCCGCCGGGCGGCCTGCTGGCCGGCAAGGTCGCCTTCGTCACCGGTGCCGGGCGAGGGATCGGCGCCGCCGCGGCGCGGCTCTTCGCCCGGGAAGGGGCCCGGGTCCTGCTCGCGGCCCGCACCGAGGCCCAGCTGAAAGCGGTCACCGAGGAGGTGCGGGCGGCGGGCGGTACCGCGGACTACGTCGTGTGCGACCTGGCCGACACGGCGAGCGTGCGGGCCGCCGTGGACCGTACCGTCGACCTCTACGGCCGGCTCGACATCGCCTTCAACAACGGAGCGACGATCCAGCCGCCCGGCCCCATGGACCAGCTGCCGGAGGCCGAGTTCGACCATGTGTACACGGTGAACCTCAAGAGCGTCTGGCTGGCCATGGTCGCCGAGGTCGCCGCCATCCGGGTTACCGCCGGGACGGGTGCCATCGTCAACAACTCCTCCATCGGCAGTCTGCGGGGCAATCCCGAACTGCCCGCGTACGGTGCGATGAAGCGGGCGGTGAACAGCCTCACCGAGTCGGCCGCCGTGACCTACGGTCCCGAAGGCATCCGCGTCAACGCGATCGCGCCCGGCAACACCCTGACGGAGATGATCCGGGCCTGGGAAGCGGAGGCTCCCGGCCTTCAGGACCGGCTCACGGCGCTCACCCCGCTGCGCCGCGCGGCCGTGCCGGAGGAGATCGCCGAGGCCGCCGCATGGCTGCTCAGCGACCGTTCCTCCTTCGTGACGGGCACGGTACTGCGGGTCGACGGCGGCGCACGAGCCTGAACCGCCGGTGCGGGGTCAGCCGAGTCCGAGAACGCTCATGGTGCGCTCGGCCATGCGCTGCTCGCCGAGCGCGTTGGGATGCACCGGGACGATGTTCTGCCCGAACAGGAGCGGCTCGATCCATCGGGTGCCGACGGCCTGGCAGGCGTCGTGGTCCTCGGACACCTGGGAGAAGTCCACGTAGGTGGCCCCGCTCTCCGCGGCGGCGCGCTGCACGACGGCGTTGAGGTGGGCCTGCAGCGCGTGCAGGTACGGCACGTCGCCGGAGGCGATCGGCATGGCGGCGAAGCAGGACGGGTCGGCCTCGGCCGGCGTGATCCACGGGTAGCCGAGCACCGCCACCCGGGCGTCCGGCGCCTTGGCCCGCACGGCGCGCAGCGCGGTCTTCAGCGCGGGGGAGGTCTTCGCGTCGATCGCGTCGTCGAAGGAGGTGCCGTACGTGTCCTTGCACGGGCTGCCCTTGCCTGCGCTGAGGATGCCCGCGGTACCGCAGGCGAGCATGGCGTTGACGAAGGTGCCGTTGTCGTTGCCGCCGATCGTCAGCGTCACCAGGTCGGTGTCCGCGGTGACCGCGTCCGTCTGCGGGGCGACCCCGGGGTACTGGGACTCGGTGAAGTCCTTGGTCTGGGCGGCGCCACAGGTGACGTCGGTCAGTCGGGCGCCGGTGCGGGCGGCGATGACGTGGGGATAGTCGGCCGTGGAGCGCAGGCAGATCAGATTGCTCGCATCGACCGGCAGGATCCCGGAGCCGGCACTGTAACTGTCGCCGATGGCGGCGTAGTTCAGGGGTGCCGTGGCGTGGGCGGGTACGGCGGTGAGGCCGAGGGCCAGCGCGCCGGCGAGTGCGGATGTCGCGGCCATGACACCGCGCAGGACGGGCCTGGGCATGGGCGAGTGCTCCCTCTTCTCGGGTGGGGGACACGGAGCAGGCGGGCATGGCTGTGCCCGCGTGTGTGCTGGTGCGCGAGAATGCGGCGGCTCGGAGCAGGGAGAGGTACCGGCGTGGGGTGCCGGTTCGCGGGATTACCGCTGAGTTCTACTGATAGGTAATGTGCGGGCATCCACCCGCGGAGTCAACGTTGTTGACACAGGTTCTTGAAACCCCCACGACCGGCGCCGAGCCAACACCCTCGCCTCGTCCGGGGACGCACGACGTCCACCCCTTACGGAGTCATGACGTGCCGGTCGCGTCGCCCGGTCCCGGTGCCGTCCGCGTCTAGCGTGGCCGTATGCGTGTACTGGTCACCGGCGGTGCCGGGTTCATCGGGTCCCATGTCGTCGAAGCGCTGCGGGCGCGTGGGCACGAGCCGCTCGTGTACGACGTCCGTGAGGATCCCGGCGCGGACGTGCGCGACCCGGCGTCCGTCGCCCGGGCGCTGGCCGGGGTGGACGCCGTTTGCCACCAGGCGGCGATGGTCGGGCTCGGCAACGGCGTCGCCGACGCGGCGGAGTACGTCTCGCGCAACGACCTAGGCACGGCCGTGCTGGTCGCGGCGATGGCGGAGGCGGGGGTACGGCGCCTGGTGCTGGCGGGGTCGATGGTGGTGTACGGGGAGGGGCGTTACGAGTGCCCGCGCCATGGGGTCGTACGGCCGGGCCCCCGCGCCGTGGCCGACCTGGACGCGGGCCGGTTCGAGCCCTCCTGCCCGCACTGCGGCGCAGAGTTGAGCCCCGGGCTCGTCGGTGAGGACGCTCCGGCCGACCCCCGGAACGTGTACGCGGCGACCAAGCTGGCCCAGGAGCACCTGGCCGCGGCCTGGGCCCGCAGCACGGGCGGGTCGGCGGTGTCGTTGCGCTATCACAACGTGTACGGGCCGCGCATGCCGCGCGACACCCCGTACGCCGGGGTCGCGTCCTTCTTCCGCTCGGCGCTGGCCCGCGGCGAGGCCCCGCGGGTGTTCGAGGACGGCCGGCAGCGGCGGGACTTCGTGCACGTACGGGACGTGGCCACGGCCAATGTGGCGGCGCTGGAGACGGGGGCGGCGCCGGGAGTGCTCGCGGCGTACAACACCGGGAGCGGTGAGCCTCGTACCGTCGGCGAACTGGCACGGGCACTGGCCGCCGCGTGCGGTGGGCCGGAACCCGCGGTCACCGGGGAGTACCGGCTGGGGGACGTACGGCACATCACCGCCGACTCGTCGCGACTGCGGGCCGAGCTGGGGTGGAAGCCGCAGGTCGGATTCGCGGAAGGAATGCGGGAGTTCGCGGAGGCAGGGCTCGTTGGGGGCCCTGTGTCCCGCAGGGCGGATGCGTGAGGGTCACACGAATTCGCGGCACGCGAGTCAGGGACGGCGGCGGGCGAGCCTGACCGAGGCCCGGCGGCCGGCGCCCACCGAGGCGCGGCGCGGAGCACGCGCCTGCCCAGGGTGCGGCGACGGCCGGGACTGCCGAGGGTGCCGCGGCGCCTCGGAGCTCCAGGGTGCCGCAGTCCCCGGACTGCCCATGATGGGGGCGGCCCCTCGGACTCCGAAGGATGCCGCGACCGCCCGGACTCCCCCAGGAGGCCCAGCCCCCGGACACCTCGGGCCGCGGCACCCCGGCCCTGCCCGGGACGCGGAGACCGCTCGGACTCCGAACGATCCGCGGCCGCCCGGCCCCCCTCGGGATGCCGCAGCCCCTGACTCCCAGGGATGCCCCAGCCACCGGACTCCAAGGATGCGGCGCCCCCGGACCCCCTAAGGCGCCGCAGGCAGCGTCACCTCGAAGCGGCAGCCGCCCTCGATGTTGCGGACGGTGGTTCGGCCCTGGTGGGCCTCCACGATGCCCCGGACGATGGCCAGGCCGAGCCCCGCGCCGGCCGGCGGGGTACGGGCGTCACTGCCGCGCCAGCCGGTGTCGAAGACGCGCGGGAGGTCCTCCTCGGGGATGCCGCCGCAGCCGTCCGTGACGGACAGCACCACGCCGTCGTCGGTGCGCTCGGCGGCGACCGCGACGGTGCCGTCCGGCGGGGTCCGTCGGATGGCGTTGACCAGGAGGTTGCCCAGTACGCGGGTCATCTCCTTGCCGTCCACCTCCACGGGTACGGGTTCGACGCGGCCGCCCACCAGCCGTACCCCGTGTTCCCGGGCGAGCGGGTCGGCGCCCGCCAGTGCGTCGCCGACCAGGTCGTACAGGGAGATCCGGGACGGGCTCAGCGGGAGGGTGCCCGCGTGGATGCGGGAGAGTTCGAAGAGGTCGCCGACCATGTCGTTGAGCCGTTCGACCTCGGTACGGATCTGCTTGAGGTAGCGGCCGGGATCGGCGGCCACGCCGTCCTCCAGCGCCTCCGACATGGCGCGCAGTCCGGCGAGCGGGGTGCGCAGGTCGTGCGAGATCCAGGCGACCAGTTCGCGCCGGGACTTCTCCAACGCCCGTTCCCGCTCGCGGGATTCGGCGAGCCGTGCGCTGGTCGCGGCCAACTCACGGCTGAGGGCGTCCAGTTCGGCGGTGGCCGGGCCGTGCGGGGCGGCGAAGGCGCCTGCGTCGCCGAACGAGCGGGCGGCGTCGGCGAGTTCGCGGCTGCGGGCGGCCACCCAGCGGCCGAGGAGCAGCGCGGTGGCCAGGGAGACCACGGCCGCCATGGCGACGACGGTGGTGACCACGCTCAGGTCGTGCGAGGACAGGAACATCGCCCAGGCGACGGCGAGCGTGCCGGCGAGCATGGCGACGACGCCGACCGCGGCGACCACGGCGATGGAGGCGGTGAGCGAGCGACGCCGGATCAGGCGCAGCACGCCCGCGCCCGTGATCCCCGCGGCGGCGGCGCCGGCGAAGGCGTAGAGGACGATGAGGAGGGTGGCGCGCATGGTCAGTTCACCGCCTCGCCGGGCTCGAAGCGGTAGCCGACGCCCCACACGGTCTGGATCAGACGGGGCCTTGCCGGGTCGTCCTCGACCTTGCCGCGCAGCCGGCGGACGTGCACGGTGACGGTCGACAGGTCACCGAAGTCCCAGCCCCAGACCTCGCGCATCAGATCCTCCCGGCTGTAGGCCCGGCCCGGGTGCCGCAGGAAGAAGGCGAGCAGGTCGAACTCGCGGAGAGTGAGGGCGAGTCGGGTGCCGTTCTTGGTGGCCCGGCGGGCGTCGGGGTCGACGGTGAGTCCGGCCGCGGCCAGCCGGTGCCCCGTGCTGACCGGGCGGCTGCGGCGCAGCACCGACTCCACGCGCAGGACCAGTTCGCGGGGGCTGAAGGGCTTGGTGACGTAGTCGTCGGCGCCGACCTCCAGGCCCAGGATGCGGTCGTCCTCGTCGCCGCGGGCGGTGAGCATGATGACCGGCACGGGCCCGCCGTCCCGCATCCGCCGGCACACCTCCAGGCCGTCCATGCCGGGCAGCATGAGGTCGAGCACCACGAGGTCGGGCCGGTGGGCGGCGGCGCGGGTGAGGGCGGTCGGGCCGTCGTCGGCGCGGTCGACCACATAGCCGGCGCGGTGCAGGTATCCGGCGACGACCTCGGCGACGGTCGGATCGTCGTCCACGACCAGGATCCGGGCCGTCCCGCCTGCGGCTTCGGTCCCGTGGGACTCGTACAGCGATTGCATGCCTTCAGCGTCGCACCGCTCGGCCGCCGCCGTGGGGTCGCGGGGCGGGCGTCCGCGTTTCGTAAGGACCATGAGTCCGATATGCCCGATTGTCGTTCGTAGGGTGAGACCGTGACGACTCCTTCAGCGGACGTCGACGTGGTGCTCCCCTGCCTGGACGAGGCCGAGGCCCTGCCCTGGGTGCTCGGCCGTATCCCGGCCGGCTGGCGCGCCCTCGTCGTCGACAACGGTTCCACCGACGGCTCCCCCGACATCGCCCGCGCGCTCGGCGCGACGGTGGTGCACGAGCCGCGGCGCGGCTTCGGCGCCGCCTGCCACGCCGGACTGACCGCGGCCACGAGCGACATCGTGTGCTTCTGCGACTGCGACGCCTCCCTCGACCCGGCGCTGCTCGTTCCCTTCGTACGGGAGATCCAGGACGGCACGGCCGACCTCGTCCTCGGCCGGCGCCGCCCGCAGGGCCGGGGCGCCTGGCCAGCGCACGCCCGCGCGGGCAATCTCGCGCTGGCGCGGATGCTGCGCCGCCGTACCGGGCTGCGCCTGCACGACCTGGGCCCGCTGCGCGCCGCCCGCCGGGAGCCGCTGCTCGCGCTCGGCCTCACCGACCGCCGCAGTGGTTACCCGCTGCAAATGGTCGTCCGCGCGGCCGACGCCGGCTGGCGCATCGCCGAGCACGACGTGCCCTACCGCCCGCGCACCGGCGCCTCCAAGGTGACGGGCACCTGGCGCGGCACCTGGCAGGCGGTGCGGGACATGAGCCGCGTGCTGGCCGAGACCCCGGCCGACGGGGGGCTCGTACGGTGACCACGTTGCTCGTCATCGCCAAGGAACCGCTGCCGGGTCGGGTCAAGACCCGGCTCACCCCGCCGTTCACGCCGGAAGAGGCGGCCCGTCTCGCGGAGGCGGCGCTCGCGGACACCCTGCGCGCCGTGGCGGCGGCCCCAGCGACCCGGCGGGTCCTCGTCCTCGACGGGGCGCCGGGACCGTGGCTGCCGGCCGGCTTCGAGGTGCGTCCGCAGTGCGCGGGCGGGCTGGACGAGCGGCTGGCGGACGCCTTCGCGCACTGCTCGGGACCTGCGCTGCTCATCGGCATGGACACCCCGCAGGTGACGCCTCAGCTGCTCACCGTGGACTTCGCGGACTGCGACGCCTACCTCGGCCCGGCCGAGGACGGCGGCTTCTGGGCCCTGGGCCTGGCCGAGCCGGACCCCGCGCTGCTGCGGGGCGTGCCGATGTCGACTCCGGTGACCGGGGCCGTGCAGCGGGAGCGGCTGCTGGCCGCCGGGCTGCGGGTGCGCGAGCTGCCCCGGCTGCGGGACGTCGACACCGCCGCCGACGCCCACGCCGTCGCCGCGCTGGCCCGGCACGGCCGGTTCGCCGCCCAGCTGGCCCGCTGTACGCCGGTCACCCCGCGATGAGGGGCGCCTCCGTCGCCTGGGCGGCCGCCGACCCCTACGCGGCCGCGTTGCGCACCGGCCGCGGCCCGCTCTTCTTGCGCCGTACCGACGGCTGGCTGATGCCGCTGGAGGTGGAGCGCTGGTGCGGCCGAGCCGATCAAGTCGACGTAGCGGTCCTGGACCGCTGCGAGGGCGCCGTCCTGGATGTCGGCTGCGGTCCCGGCCGGCTGGTGGCGGAGCTCGCCGCCCGGGGCCGTACCGTGCTCGGCATCGACGTCAGCGAGGCCGCCGTCGACCACACCATCCGGCTCGGCGGGCAGGCGCTGCGGCGCTCGGTCTTCGAGCCGCTGCCCGGCGAGGGCCGCTGGGACACCGTGCTCCTCATGGACGGCAACATCGGCATCGGCGGGGAGCCGTCCGCGCTGCTGGAGCGGGTGGCCGCGCTGCTGCGCCCGGGCGGGCTGCTGATCGCCGAGACCGTGCCGGGACACGTCGACGAGCGCGCCCGTGTCCAGGTGGTCGACACGGTCGGCGACGCCGGGGCCGCCGGGGCGCCCTTCCCCTGGGCGCGCCTCGGCACCCCGGCCCTGCTGCGGTACGCGCGCAGGGCCGGGTGGCGGTCCGTCGCTCAGTGGTCGGCGGGCGGCCGGCGCTTCGCCGCCCTGCGCACACGGCACGCCAGCAGCAGTGCCGAGCCGCCGAAGAGTACGGCGGTGATCAGCAGCCAGCGGGTGAGGAAACCGTCCGGGGAGAGTCCGGTGGCGGACCGGTAGCGCCGGTCCACCATGCCGCTGATCAGCGGGAACCAGACGAGCAGGAGCAGTCCGGACAGCAGGGCCGGGACGCGCACGTACAGCGTCCAGCCGCGCCGGCCGGCCGCCCCCAGGCCGCCGGTGAGCGCCCGGTCGGCCACCGTGTACAGCGGCAGCAGGACGAGATCGTGCAGCAGGGCGGCGCCCACGATCCACAGCGCCACCCCGAACCAGTCACCGGCCAGCAGCCGTACCCCGGCGTACGCGGCGAGGGCGAACGAGCAGGCGAGCAGTAGGAACTGGAAGGGACTGCCCAGGCTCAGGCTTCGCGGCATCACAGGTCTCCGAAGGTCAGTCGGGCCACCCACTTGGTGTTGAGCACACCGGGTGCCGCGGGGACGATGATCCGCGCCGGGTGTCCGTGGTCGGGGGACAGTTCCTCGCCGTTGACGAAGAGCGCGAGCAGCGAGCGTCCGTCGGCCACCTGGTTGGCGCGCAGGGCCGCACGCCGGAACGCTCCGTGCCGTTGCAGGGACTCCACGAGTACGTCCGGCGGGTCGCCGTCGTACCCGACGAGCGCCGCGAGGTCCCGCAGCCGCACCCCGCGCCACCACTGGTCCGCGGTCGACCAGCCCTCCACGCAGGCGATGGGCAACGAAGCGCTGTGCTGCGGCAGTTGGAGGAGTTGCGCGCGGCTGAGCCGGACGGTTCCGGTGCGGCCGGTGACGACGAGCCGCCAGGCGTCCTCGTGGGTGTCGGCGGCTGTGATGCCGGCGTAGGCGGCGGTCTTGTTGATCTGGAAGCCGTTCGGGCCGCCGCCGGGATCGGCGGTGCCGTGCGGCGCGAGGAGGGCCGTACGGCGGAAGGGTCCGCCCAGGCTCTGCCCGACGGTGGTCAGGAGCAGCAGCAGGGAACCCCCGCCGACCAGCCCCAGCGCGCCGCGCCGGGAGACGGTGGGCGCCTCGGGGCGCGGGGAGACCAGGTCGTCCTGCTCCTGCCGGCGCTGCCGTACGGCCCGTACCGCCGTGGGTGTCTTCAGCAGGGCGTGTGCCACGAACGCGGCGAAGAACACCCATGCCCCGTAGAAGTGCAGCGGGTAGAAGGAGCCCGGGAAGACATAGTCCAGCTGGACGTTGAGGACTCCGGTGGTGAACTCGAACAGTCCTCCCCCGACCAGCAGCACCAGGGAGATCCGCTCCAGCGCGTGGGCGAGGGAGCGGGCCGGCGGCAGGGTGAAGAGCCTCGGCACCACCGACCACAGTTTGGCCAGCAACACCGGGATCAGGGTGATGCCAAGCGTCACATGGACGCCTTGGGTGAGCCGGTACAGCCACACCGGGTCGGTGGGCCAGGCGAACAGGTAGAAGCCCAGAATGCCCTTGTCCGGTGTCTGGTCGTTCACCCGGGACAGGCCCGGGTTGTAGGCGGCGTACGACACCAGGCCGGTTACGAACAGCACGGTGATGCCGACGAGCAGGACGAGGCCGAGCACCGAGGTGAACCAGGGGCCGCGCAGGGGGCTGCGCCAGAAGCCTGGGGAAGTGGGAAGCCGGGGATGGTCGCGCATGTCCCGACCGTAGGCCGGGGGAGCCCCGGAAAAGGGTCCGCGACCGGTGACGAAACGCTGACGTCCGGCCCGCACGGCGGCTGTGTGCCGCTCTCCCGGCCTAGCGTTCCGGTGTGACCCGATCTCTCCGCCACGACCTGTACGCCGCCGTTGCCGCCGCCCTCCTCGTGACGGCGGCCGTCCTCGTCGGCCGGCACATCCAGGACACCCGCCGCACCCTGTTCGTGCACTGGCCGCCGCTGTTCGCGGACTGGGACCCGCACCTCGGCCCCGGCACCCCGGCGGCCCTGGCGGTGGCGGCGGCCACCGTGGCCTACGGCCCCGCCCTCGCGGCCCGGTTGCCCTGGCGCGGGCTGCTCGCGGCGGCCTGGGCGGCCGCCGTGGCCTGGATCCTGTCCCTCGCCCTGGTCGACGGCTGGCACCAGGGCATCGCGGTCAGGCTGACCACCCGCAACGAATACCTCAGTGTCATCGGCCGCTTCCACGACATCCCGGCTACCCTGCGCGACTTCACCCACCACATCGTCAGCGGCACCCCCGACCCCTGGCCCGCGCACATCGCCGGTCATCCGCCGGCCGCCACGCTCACCTTCGTGCTGCTGGACCGGATCGGGCTGCGGGGCGGCGGCTGGGCCGGAATGTGGTGCATCACCGCGGGTGCGACGGGCTGCGTGGCGGTGCTGATCGCGCTCCGCGCCCTGACCGACGAGACGCTCGCGCGCCGGGCCGCCCCGTTCCTGGTGCTGGCCCCGGCCGCGGTGTGGCAGGGCACCTCCGCCGACGGCTACTTCGCGGCCGTCGCCGCCTGGTCGCTGGCGCTGCTCGCCCTGGCCCTGACCCGCCGGTCCCACGGGTACGCGGCGGCCTCGGGCCTCCTCTTCGGCCTGACCTGCTACCTCTCCTACGGCCTCACGCTGTTCGCCCTGGTGGGCGCGGCGGTCGTCGCGCTGGCGCGCCGCGAACTCCGCGAACACCCGACCCTGCTGCTGTCCCTGCTCGCCGGACTGGCCGTGTTCCCCGTGGTGTTCACGCTCGCCGGCTTCGACTGGTGGCACGCCTACCACCTCCTCGTCACGCGCTACTACCAGGGCGTCGGCGGCACCCGCCCCTACGGCTACTGGGTCTGGGCCAACCTCGCCTGCACCGCCCTCGTCACCGGCCCGGCCACGGCGGCCGGCCTGCGCCGGACGACCGCGGCACTGCTCCCCGGGACCGGCCCCCGGCGCCTGGCGGACACACGCCTGGCGCTCCTCGTCACCGTCGCGTTGCTCGCCCTGCTGGTCGCCGACCTGTCCGGCATGAGCAAGGCGGAGACGGAACGCATCTGGCTGCCCTTCGCCCTCTGGCTCCTCCCCGCCTGCGCCCTCCTCCCCCGCCCCCGCCCGTGGCTCGCCGCCCAGGCAATCCTGGCTCTGCTCCTCAACCACCTTCTGCTGACGGGCTGGTGAGCGTTCCTCCGTACAGGCCGAGCCGTCTGCCGCTCCTGCTCGTCCGACGCAGGGTGACCCGCCGCGACCGCCGCGCCGGTCCGGGCGTTGCCCTGGGCCTGGGACCCGGCCGGTGCGGCCGGAATGGCGTACTGGTGCGGGGCGTACCGCTGCACTCCGGCTCAGGGGCCGATGTGCAGATGGGGTGTCCAGAGCGAGGGCCGTTCGGGCTCCCGCTCGCGCACCTGCGACACGGCGTGATGGAGGGAATCGGCGACCGTCGCGTCCTGATGCGCAGTCAGGTGCTCGTAGAAGGCCTGTACCAGGCGGGTGTTGACCGGGTCGGCCACCGGCCAGAGGCTGCCCACCAGGTGGCTGAAGCCGGCGAGTTGGAAGGCCGACAGCAGGTTCAGGGACTCGTCGGGCAGGTCGAGACGGTTGCGGGCGGTGCCGCAGGCGGACAGGAAGGCCAGACCGGCCCGGTCGGTGCGGGCGGCCGCGATGTCGCTGATGTGCAGCCGGCCGTCGTGCAGGACGAGGTGGCTCTCGTGATGACGATCGGCGTCGTGTCCGGCGTGACAGGCCACATGGACGATGTCGTGGTCCGGCACGGCCGTCATCAGCCGCTCACGGGTGGCGGCCGGCCCGCGCAGCAGGCGGGCGCCGGGGAACGAGCCGGTGAGCAGCGCCGCCTCCTCGTCGGCGGCCGGCAGATCCGAGGCGCCGGGGGTGCGCGGCAGGGCGACCGCCAGGGGGCGGCTGTCCGGGCCGGGCCGCCAGGCGCGGAGGCGGCCGAGCGCATGGACGGTGGGCGTGTAGGACGACACCACGAGGGCGAACGCGCTGCCCTCCTCGCGGCGTTCGGCCATGTGCAGCGGGAAGTGGCTCAGCGGCCCGGTGGGACACCACCACATGCGGGGCGGAGCGGTGCCCTCCCGCAGGCCGCCGAGGTCGTCCCGCAGGGCGTCGAGAACGGGCCCCACGACGGCGTCCCAGAGCAGGGCCAGACCGGTGCGCAGGGAGTACTCGCCGAGGCTCCGGCGAGCCGGCGAGACCCCGTGGTCCAGGGCCAGTTCGGCGCCGCCCAGCAGATCGCGGCCGAGCCGCCGGACGGTGTCGAGCGTGAGCCGGGGCAGCGGCAGCCGGCGGACGCCGTCCGGGGTGACGAGCAGGGCGTCGGAGCCGTAGCGGCCGAACATCGGGACGGCCACGGGACCTGAGCGGCAGGCGTCGAGGATCTCCTTGAGGCGCGGCGGCTGAAGGAAGTCCTCGAAACCGGGCACAGCCTGGATCTCCTGGATCAAGTGCCGTCGCTCGTCGGCCAGTCGGTGGCGCCGGTCGGCGTCCGGCTCGGAGCGCAGCCGGGTCGGCAGCTCCTCCAGGGCCGTGGCCAGGTGCGGGGCGTGGGCGCGCAGCCGTTCCAGGTTGACGCGTACGGCCGACGCCTCCGCATGGAGCACCCCGCGTCCCTGTTCCAGCAGTTCCAGCGCGCGGGCCGGTGAGCCGGTGGCCAGCGCGCAGGAAGCGGCCAGCGTGGGCAGCGGCGCATAGGCGGGCAGCCGGCGTTCCCGGTCACCGGCGCGCAACTGCCAGCCCGCGAGGTCCGGCAGCAGACGGACCGCCAGGGCGAGATCGTCGGCGGCGCCCGGCCAGTCCTCCAGGTTGATCTCCAGCTTGCCGGCGTGCCAGGCGCTCTCCAGCCGTCTGTGGACGCTTTCCGTGGCTGCCCTCGCGACCTGACGGAGGAGGGTGGCCGCCTCGCGGGCGTCCGCCGACTCGCCGTACTCCACATAGCGGTTGTTGAGGGCCGCGCCGAGCAGGTAGCGGCGGGAGGCCAGTTGGGCGGGGCTCGCGGCGGCCGCCAGGCCGTCCCGCAGCACGGCGACGGACTCGGCCAGTACAGCGGGGTCACGGGTGCGGGCGTACTGCTCGGCCAGGTTGCTGGCCAGCGCCTCCAACGCCACTGCTGTCGGGCGGCCCGCCGAACCGGTATGCGCCTGCCGGGCGAGCCGGAGGGCTTCGGCGAGGTCGGCCGCCGGATCGTGCCCGGGGCCACCGCGCCGGGCACGCTGTCCGAGCCGGCGGCTGAGGTTGGCCCGGACGGCCGTGCCCAGTTCCGGGTCGGCGTCGGGAGTGAGGGCGGCAAGGGCCGCCCGGCCCAGATCGATGGTCTCGTCCAGTGCGGCCGGGTCCCCGCTCTCGCCGTCGAGTTCGGCCAGCGCCCCCAGCTGGTGAGCCAGGTTGTTCAGCTCCCGGGCGCGCGCGGGATGGTCGGGGGGCAGTCCGTCGACCAGCGCCCGGGAGAGGGCGACGGCCTCCCGCAGCGACTCCGAGTCACCGACGTCGTCGTGGCGCAGATGCAGCAGTCCGGCGAGGTTGGTCACCGCGTCGGGCCTGCGGGGGTGGTCGGGCGGCAGCCCCCTGAACACCGTACGGGCCAGGTCGACGGCCTCGGCGAGCACCCGGCGCTCGCGGTGGAGGGTGTAGGCGTGCCGCAGGGCCTCGCACAGCCGGGCCAGACGGTCCAGGTACTCGGGCGCGTCCTGCGGAGTCTCGGCCACCAGCCTGCGGGCCAGGTCGACGGCCCCGGCGAGGAGTTCCGGGTCGGCGTGGTGCTCGTGCAGCAGGAGCAGGCTGTGCACGGTGTTGCCCATGCATCGGGTCCGCCCCGGCCTGTCCTCGGCCATGACGATGCCCAGTTGCAGCACGACGGTCGCCGCGAGCAGCGCCGTACGGTCGTGCGGCCCCGCCTCCTCCAGCAGCAGCCCCGCGAAGTTGTTCCAGACGCCCACCTGGGGAGCGCCCGGTGTCGGGGCCTGGATCTGCTCGGCCACCGCCTCCGGCACGGACCGGGGCTCGGCGTCCCGCAGCGGGGCGAGGAGGGTGAGGGCGAGCGAGAGATCCCGGTCGTTCAGCGGGCTGCGGCGCGCGTCGGACAGGGCACGCAGCCAGAACAGCCAGCCGGTGTCGTGGAGGAACCGCAGCCAGGGCTGCACGTCGATGCTCATGTCCCGCACGACGGAGCGTACTGCCGCATCGAGGAGGGCGGCGGCTTCCCGCTCGGCTCCGGCTTCGAGCAGGACGGCGATATCGTAGGTGGCCGTGTAGGCCTTGAGGCGGCCGGTGAGCGAATCGGCCGTGGGGCCGGAACCGGTGTCCTGACCGGCGGGGTTCAGGTCCGGCGGCAACGGAACCACTCCTGCCTGCTGTCGTCCCACACGAGCGTACGGCCGCGCAGCTCCGAGCGGTCCATGGTCATCAACTGCCGTACGGCGTCGGGTGGGACGGGGTCGGGCATGACGAGCTGGAGGTCGGCTTCCGGGTCCCGGATGCTGACGAAGCCGGAGGCGTCGTGCGGGACATGCGGGTCCGGGGTGCCCGTGTCGGAACCGGCCGAGTCGGAGGCGGAGGGGTCCGGTGCGGGTCTGCCGCGCCGGGCCAGCCGGGCGCGCAGGCCCGCGTACACGTCATCGGCCGATTTGCCGGCGACGGCCTGGACGAACGGGATGATCAACGAGGTGGCGGCCCCGCTCAGCACCAGCGACACCCAGTCGGGCATGTCGCGCAGCGCCGGCGGTTCGGGCGGCGCGCCTCCCTGAGCCGCCGACAGGACATCGGCGATCGCGGCGGCGGGCGGGGCCGCGCCGGCGGCCGCGGGGATCCGCCGGGTCCGGCCGTCGGGTGCGGAGACCTGCCAGTCGCCGTCGGCCGTGCTGTACCGGACCACGAGATCGTGCGTCTCCTCGGGAAACCGGCGCGGTGCGGCGCACAGCCACAGCCAGAGCAGGTCTCCGGTGCCGTCGCCGCTCTCGTCGTAGTAGACGTTCCGGCGTACGACGCTCAAGCCGTGGGTGCCCAGGGTCTCGGTCAGCTCGGCGAGTCGTGCCTCCAGGGCGGACCGGCCGGCCCACGCGCGGTCGCCGGAGTCCAGCGCACTGTCGTTGCTCACGTCGATGTCACACATCCCCGTACGGTGGCTCGGTGGTTCTCGCTGCTGTGCCGTCGGGGCCGGGGCCGCGCGGCAGGCGGTCGATCCGTTCCAGGGCGGCCCGCCGTGCGTCCGGATCCGCGCAGCGCGCGGCGCGTTCCAGGGCGGACCCGGCACCCTGGGGATCCCTCAGCCGTACCAGGACGTCGCTCAGCAGGATCAGGGACCACGCGGCCACGCGCGGATGCCCGGAGCGGGCGGCCTGCCGGAACGCGTCGCGGGCGCCGCGGAAGTCCCCGCGCCGTTCGAGCAGGCAGCCGGCGCCGTACGCCGCCGGGGGTGCCGACTCCCGGTCGCCGGAGCGCATCGCCTCGCGGTACGCCGACAGCGCGCCGTCCATGTCGCGCTGCTCCTCCAGCAGCATGCCGAGCCGGAATGCCGCCCGCGCGGCCGAGCCGGGGTCCGTGCGGCCCGGCTCGATCGCCTCCTGGTAGACGCGCACGGCGCCGGACACGTCACCGCGCCCGATCAGCAGGGCACCCAGGCCGCACAGTGCCAGGCCCGCCAGGCGGGGCATGCCACAGGCGGCCGTCTTCCGGTACAGGGCCGCTGCCTGCTCCGGATCGGTCTGCTCCGTCATCACGGCGAGTTGGAGCCGGGCGGCGGCCGCGGGTTCCGGCTCCTCGGCCTCGGCGGCGAGCCGAAAGGCCGCCACGGCCTTCTCGCTGTCGCCCCGCTCGCTCAGCAGGAGCCCCATCCGGGCGGCGGCGCGCGGCGCGGCAAGGCGGTGGCCGGAGTCGACGGCGACCTCCAGCGCGATCAGGGCGGCGGCGGTCTCACCCTGCTCGGCGAGCAGTGCACCCAGGTCGGCGGCCACCATCCCGCGCAGTCCGGCGGGGTCGCCGTGCCAGGTGCAGGCGGCGAGCGCCTGTTCGTACGCCGAGCGCGCCGCCTCCGTGTCGCCCTGCCGACGCAGCAGGCCGGCGAGGTTCTGGGCGGCCAGCGCGGTGCCGATCGGGTCGTCCATGTCGATCGCCTCGCGGCAGGCGGCGATCGCCTCGGCCGTACGGCCCTGCTCGGCGAGCGACTGCGCCAGGTTGACGCAGGCCATCGCGGCCATCATGGAGTCGGCGCTCGCGCCGCGGCGGGTACCGCTCGGCTCGTCCGGTGTGCCGCGCCGCTCGGTCCAAACGCCGATGTCGATCCCGCCGTCCGCGACAGCCTGCCGGTAGGCGCCGTGCGCGCCGGACGTGTCGCCGCGTTTCTCCAGATCGCTGCCGAGGCGGAAACCGGCGTAGGAGGCGATCAGCGGTTCGGCGCTGCGTGAGGCCTGCCGCAGCGCCGACTCGGCGACCCGGGTCATACCACTGGTGCGAGCGGCCTCGGCGACCGCCTTCAGCTCGAAGGCGTCACAGCGGCGCAGCACGAAGTCCCAAGCGGCGAGCGGCACTTCGGGCTGATCGGCCCGGGACACGAGGAAATCGGCGGCTCGGAACGCCCGCTCGGCAGTCGGCCCCGCAGCCGGGCGCACTTCCTCCAGCAGCGCTGCCGTGGCCTCCGGAGGCACGGTCAGGGCCCACCTCAGGGCGTCGGCCCAGCGTGTGCCGTCGTCGGGCTCCGGTGCGGAAAACCGCGGGTCGAGCCGGGCCAGTTCCCGCAGTTCGGCTTCGGCGATCGGACGGAACAGGCCCATGCGCCGCCAGGCCACGGCGGCCCGCACCAGCGCCGAGCCCAGCCCGGCCGCCTCGTCGCCCGAGGCGTGCAGGCCCTGCTGCCGGCGCTGCTCCAGTACGGCCCCAACACCGGCCAACTCCCCGTCGGGTGGCTGTGGTTCGGCCTCGGCCGTCTCGTTCCGCGCGCCGGGCCCGCTCGGTACGACGACCATCGTGGCCTGATCCAGGACCAGCCGTGCCGTCGGTCCGAGCCGGCCCTCGGTGGACAGCAGGTGCTCGCGCACGTTGGACTCGACGGTCGCCAGGAGCACGACCCGGGGGGCGAGCGAGCGGAGCCGGTCGAGCAGTGCGCCGTCCATGCCGTGCGCGATGCCCAGGTACCGCTCCAGGTGATCGAGCCAGACGACCACGGCACCGGCGTCCCCGGCCCGTAACGGCGGTTCCAGGGCGAGGAGTCCGGCCAGTGCGGCGATCCCCGGCCGGGGCACCAGGAGCCGGGCGCCGGGGAGCGTACGGCGCACCGCCTCCCACGCGGTGCGCCACCGGCCCGCCTTGGAGCCGCCGGCCAGCAGGACGAAGTCCCTGTCCCGCAGGGCCGAGTCCAGCGCCTCGTCCACCCAGGGCCGGCGCACATATGGGTCCTGCTCGCCCCGGCTGTACAGCGAGCGGGAGACACCCAACTCGCCAAAACCGTCCGCGTCCGCGACCGAGGGCAGCTCCTCGGGCCCCGACAGCGCCGGGACCGCGAGCAGCGCACGGATCCGCTCGTCCCGCTCTGCGCCCGACACCCCCACCGAAGTCTCCCGTCGCTTCAGCCCCGCGTCGTTTCACCATAGCCCGCAGGGGCGTTGCCCCGGGAAGCCCTCGGCATGCGGCCGGCCGGCCGACGGCCGGTCCCCGTGTCAGGCGTCCCCGGCGTCGGTGGCCGTGCGGTCGGCCAGTCGTTCGTAACGCTGTCTGGCGGCCTGCGGAGTGCCGAGTCCGAGGCCGAAGGCGATCTCGGGCCAGGTCATGCCCCGGCCGCGGGCCATCTGCAGGAGCGAGGCCTCCAGTTCGTCCAGCTCCGCTCGCACCAGCGGCACGAGGCTCAACGCGGCCGTGACGTCGGCACGGTCCACCTCCGGCTCGCCCTCGTCGAGCAGTGCCGCCCCGCTCAGCAGGAACGTCACGAGCCGGACGGCCTCGTGCGGCGCGAGGACCGACGGGTGGGTCTGCCGACGCCGTTGCTCGTCCGTCGCCGCATGCCGCTCGGCGATGCGGAAGAGGGAGGCGTGGACCCGCTGGGCGCGCGCCCGCTCCGGCTGCGGAGGGTTGAAGGGGTCCGTGTGATCGGCGGTTGATGACATGCGGCCAGGATTTCAGTCAACACGACATGACAACAACTGATTATTGTGAACAGTCCGTTCACATGGCGAGCTGTCTCAGGGCGCCGGCTCGGCGATCTCCCGCTTGAGGATCTTGCCGCTCGGACCCATCGGCAGCGCGTCCGTCACCCAGACCCGGCGCGGGTACTTGTAGGCGGCCACCCGGTCCCGGACGAACCGCTGCAACTCCTCGGTGTCCGCCTGGGCTCCCGGGCGCAGGACGACCGCGGCGGCCACCTCCTCGCCGAGCCGCTCGTCGGGCACGCCGAGGACCGCGGCGAGGGCGACGGCGGGATGCTCGTGCAGCACCTCCTCGATCTCGCGCGGGTAGACGTTGTAGCCGCCGCGGATGATGAGGTCCTTCTTCCGGTCGACGATGTACAGATAGCCGTCCTCGTCCTGGCGGGCCAGGTCGCCGGTGCGCAGCCAGCCGTCGGGGATGGCGGCGGCCGTCTCCTCGGGACGGTGCCAGTACTCCTTCATCACGTTGGGCCCGCGCACGGCCAGTTCACCGACCTCGCCCGGTGCGACGTCCCGGCCGGAGTCGTCCAGCAGCCGGACCTCGACGTCGCGGATGGGGGTACCGACGGATCCGGGCTTGCGCGGCCGGTCGGGGTGGTTGAAGGAGACGACCGGGCTGGTCTCGGACATGCCGAAGCCCTCCAGCACCATGCAGCCGAAGCGCCGCTCGAACCCGTGCAGGATCTCCACCGGCAGCGAGGCACCGCCCGAGACGCACATGCGCAGGCTGGAGACATCGGCCGCAGCGGCGTCCGGATGCTGGAGCAGCGCCGCGTACATGGTCGGGACGCCCTCGAAGACGGTGGCCCGGTCGCGGGCGACGGCGTCGAGCACGGTCTGCGGCTCGAAGCGGGGGACGAGGGTGAGGGACGCGCCACTGTGGACGGCGACGTTCATGGTGCAGGTCTGCCCGAAGATGTGGAACAGCGGCAGACAGCCGACGATCACGTCGTCGGAGGTCAGCCGCTGGACCTCGGTGACGTTGACCTCGGTGTTGTGGCGGAGCCCGGCGTGGGTGAGCGCGGCACCCTTGGGACGGCCCGTGGTGCCCGAGGTGTAGAGCAGCACGGCGATGTCGTCGCCCGCGGCGGCCGTCACCTCGTACTCCGGCTCCAGGTGCGCCAGTCGGGCGGCGAAGGCTGCCGGTTCGACCGTCAGGTGCCGTACGCCGGCCGCGGCCGCGCCCGCGGCGCCCTCGCCGGGCGCCTGATGCCACTCGAAGAGCAGTACGGCGCCGGAGTCCCGCAGGTGGTACTCGGTCTCGCGCTGCTTCAGCAGCGGGTTCATCGGCACCACGATGCCGCCGGCGCGCAGGACGGCGTAGTACAGGACGACGAATTCGGGCACGTTCGGGAGCATCAGTGCGACCCGGTCGCCGGTGCGCAGGCCCTCGGTGCGCAGCAGCGCGGCGGCCTCGGCGCTGAGCCGGTCGAGATCGGCGTAGGTCGTGGTCGCGGTGCCGAGCCGCAGCGCCGGACGGTCCGGCAGCCGTCGCGCCGTCTCCACCAGGAATTCCGCCAGATTGGCCATGATGCCTCCTCGCACGCATGATCCGCCGCGCCCACGGGTCCCGCCGCGAGCGTTCCCGGCATGGTCGCGTGCACGGTCGGGGGCGTCCATGGTGGCGCCCACAGTTCGCCCGGGACGGACTTGTTCCCGGGAACAAAAGGAGCCCCGTACGCTGCGGGTATGGGTCTGTCGAATGTGGGCGCGGCGTTGCGTGGGCGCCTTCCGGAGCTGGGCGAGCGGATGGCCGAGCGCATCCGCGCGGAGGTCGAGTCGTACGCGGACGACTCCCTGATCCCCTTGGCGTCGCTCAGGGAGTCCTGCCAGGGCAACGCCGATCAACTCCTCGGACGTTTCGCCTACGGCGCCCAACCGGGCGTCGGAGCCGCTCAGCAGACCGGACGCCTGCGCGCCGAGCAGGGCGTGCCCCTCGCGGACACCCTGCACGCGTACCGGGTCGGCTTCGAGTTGCTCTGGTCGGAGATGGTCGACGAGGCGCGCAGGCACCCGGAGGTCACGGACGCGGAGCTGGTGGCCGGCTCCTCGGAGATCTGGGCGCTGTTCGGCCGGTACGCGGAGGCCGTGGCGGCCGCCTACCGCGAGGCCAGCGCCGAGCTGGCGCTGCAGCGCGAGGCCCGCCGGTCGGCCCTGGCCGAGGCGTTGTTCACGGGCGCCCTCGCGGATCGTACGACGCCGTGGGAGGCGGCCGGGCAGCTCGGTCTGCCGGAGCGCGGGCCGTACGCGGTGGTGGCCGCGTCGGTGCCGGATCCCGGCCAGGAGCCGCTGCCCGGGATCGAGGCGGCGCTGCGCCGCTCCGGCGTGCCGTCCGTGTGGCGGTTGCTGCCGGACCAGCAGATCGGGCTGGTCTCGCTCGGGCACCGGGACGCGGAGACGGTGAGCCTGCGCGCGCTGCGCCGCCGGCCCGCCCGGGTCGGCGTCAGCCCCCGGTTCGACTCACTTCGCGACACGCCGCAGGCGCTCCGGTTCGCCCGGCTGGCCCTGGCCGGGCTGCCCGGCGAGGGTCCGGGGGTCACCCGGTTCGACGACAGCCCGGTGGCGATGCTGGTGGCCGCCGCTCCGGCGGAAGCGAGCCGGCTGGTCGAGGTCGCCCTGGGCCCGCTCCTCGAACTGCCGGAGGCGGAGCGGGCGCGGCTGCTGCAGACCCTCGGTCACTGGTTCGCCTCGGGCGGGGTTGCCGCCGGGGCCGCGGAACGGCTCTTCGTCCACCCCAACACCGTGCGCTACCGGCTGCGTCGCGTCGAGGAGCTGACCGGGCGTACGCTCACCGACCCGATGGCCCTCGCCGACCTGGGCGCCGCGCTGTACGCGCTGCGGCTGCTGCCCACCTGAGCGTCCACGGCGACGCGGTGGGGATCGGCGCTCACGACGCGGGCTTCGACAAGGTCGGGCGGCAGCGAGGCGAGGTGACGGCATTCCCCGCCCCTCAGGGGGCCGAACTGCTCGGCCGGCTGCCCGTGCGCCCGGAATGAGGGCGGTCTCCGCGCACTACCGGGACGTGTCGTTCCTCGGCTAGTGCGTCAGCGGCAGCCGGTACACCGAGACATGGGAACCCGACTCGGCGGTGAACTCGGTGCCGGACCAGTCGGCCTGCCTGGACTCCAGCTCGAATCCGGCCAGTTGGGCCATGAGGTCGAGTTCGGACGGCCAGATGTAGCGGTGCGGGCTGCGGTACAGCCGGGCCTCCTCGGTCTCGTCGATACGGAAGTGGTGCGACACGACACGCTGGTTGAGGACGTCGTAGGTGTCCAGCCCGACGTAGCCGGCGTCGGCGCGCCACACGGTGGCCTCCTTGCCCGGGGGAAGCGTGAGCAGCTCCGGCACCCACAGCTCGATCACGAACCGGCCGCCGGGCGGGAGATGACGGGCGGCGTTGCGGAAGCACCCGACCTGCTCGGCCTGCGTGAGCAGATTGGAGATCGTGTTGTAGACGAGGTAGACGAGGCTGTACGTCCCCGGGGCGAGGGTCGTCGCCATGTCACCCATGACCACGGGGATCGTGGCTTCGTCGGCCTTGGTCCGCAGTTGCTCGACCATCGGCCCGGACAGTTCGATGCCGGTGACGGGTACTCCTCGCCCGGCCAGCGGGACGGCGACCCGACCGGTCCCGATCGCGAACTCCAGCGCGGCTCCGCCGTCCGCCAGCTCGGTGAGGCGGTCCACCGCGGGGGTCAGAACCTCGGGGGCGAACATGCCGGTACCGGGCGTGTCGTAGCGCCGGGCGACGGCGGCGTCCCAGATCTTCTCCTGCTCCATTCCCTCAACGCTGACCTCCCGCAAAGGAGTTGTCCAGCGAATTACCTCCGCACACTCACGTCTCCCCGTGCCATTGACACCAGGAGACAGTCCTCCAGCGTAGATCCCCGCACAGCATGTCGCACAGCTTTCGATATTTCGAAAGCTCAGTCCCATCAGTGGGCGGAGACCGGGACTCTCCACCCCCATGCCATCGACATGCGGAGGACCGCGTGACTCCACCGTTCCTAATCAGTGAGCAGTAGTGAGTCTTGGACCCATACCTGGTCACTGCGGGCATCCCGAACGGTTTTGGATGTCCTGGTCGCCCGCTTT
>NZ_JBFAWG010000063.1:0-38885 GCF_040680215.1 Streptomyces sp. NPDC052107 | reverse complement strand
TAGTGACACACCCCGCCACTGGGCCATGCGGCATTTCCGCAGCTCAAACCGGGTTTTCGGCGACTATGCCACTACCGCTGCTGCGGAACTCCGGCTTCACGGCCGGCCGTCCACCGTTTCCAGCGAGTTCCCTGCCGTCGTCACTCAATACGGCGGTCAAACACGTCCTTCACCAAGACACCACGGCGAAATGCGCGATTATGGTGGAATAGGCTGTTTTGGTATTTGCCAGGGGGTCACAGATGGACGCCTCGGACGAACTTCTTCGAGGGGCTGACCCGGCGGCTCTCGTGACGCTGGATGGTGCCATCCGCAGCCTCAACTCTGCGATGGCCACCGCGCTGGGCAGGCCGGCAGAGCAGTGCCTGGGACGTGACTTCGGTGATCACTTCGGTGATCTGTGGCCCGCAAGCCAGCGGACGTCGGCCGAGAGTCTCGTGGAGGCCGCCGTCAGGACGAAGACGGTCGCGATGCGGGTGCTGGACTTCCCCGGGCAAGGCGGAGCACCCATTGCCAGCTTGATCGAGGCGCGGCAAGTGAAGGATCCCGCCGGTGACGAGCCGTTGGTCTGGGTGCACGCACTGGATGCGCGAAACGACCTGGCCAGCCTACTGATCCCGTTCCGGATGGCCACCGCGGCCGCCCACCTCGGCCTGTGGATGTATTCACCCCATGACCAGCAGCTGGAGTGGCTCGGTGGCGCACCCGCCGTGGCCGCGCTCTTCCCGAATCCCACTACGCCGCTTTCCAAAGTGATGTCGGCAGTGCACCCTGACGACCGGGAGGCCTTGCGGCAGCTCCTGCGCTCGGCCTCCACCCAGCAGTCCCCCTGGGTAGGGTTGCGGTACCTCCCCCAGCACGAGGGCTGGCACCAACTGGCCACCCAGACCCGTCGGATCCAGTTGGGATATGGCGGCCCCGAGCGGATCTTCGGGCTGATCCGCGACGACACCAAGCAGGAGAAGCGCAAGAAGAAGGCACAGGCCGCACTGACTGCCGAGCGACAGCGCGCCAAAGACATCGCCGACTTCTCCTCCGCCTTGATCACTGCGGCCACGGAGCAGGAGCTGCAGCAGGTCGTCCTGACCCGGCTCGCCGCGACCTTCGGCGCCAGCGGCGCCTTGCTTGCACTCGTCGACGAAGGTCGCCTGCGCGTCTCCACCGATGCCGGGATAGGCATGTGCGAGGTCGACGCTCTGCACGGCATGCCGCTGGACCATCCCAGCCCGCTGCCCGAGGCGATCCGCACCGGCAAGTCTTACTTCATCCCCGACCGGACGGATTACATCCGCCGCTGGCCACACGGGGCCGAATTTCCGTGGCTGGGCCGACTCGGCTCCGACTACGCCGTCTCGATCATGCCCCTCATCGAGGCCGGCAATCAACCGCTCGGGGCATGGCTGGTGACCTACCGCAGCGGACACCGGCCGTCCCTGGACGAGCGGACCCTCGTGGGTACTCTGGCCGACCTGGCAGGCCAGGCACTGAGACGCATCAGGTCGCAACAAGCACGAGTCGAGCTGGCCACGGCGCTGCAGAAGACCATGCTCCCCACCCTGCCCGAGCACCTCGCGGGCCTGGAGGTCGCCGCCCGCTACCTGCCAAGCCGCGACGGGCTGGACATCGGCGGAGACTGGTACGACGCCTTCGTCACGCCCGACGGTGCGGTCGCCCTGGAGATCGGCGACGTCCAAGGGCACGACGTGGACGCCGCCGCAGCCATGGGACAGGTACGCGCCTCCATGCGTGGGATCGCCGCCCACGAACCGGATCCCGCAACCGTGTTGACGCGCACCAACGAGCTGCTCGTCACGATGGACGCGGAACGATTCGCCACCTGCACCATGCTGCATATCGACCCGCGCGACGGACAGGTCACCGGCGCCAGCGCCGGCCACGTGCCGGTGCTGTGCGCGCGCAAGGACGGCAGCTACGGCATCCACGAGCTGGCGGGCGGGCCGGTCCTGGGAGTCGTGCCCGACACCGAGTACCGCGAGGAGACCTTCACCCTGGACGAGGACAGCGCGCTGGTCATGGTCACCGACGGCGTGGTCGAAGGACCGAACCTCACGTTGGAAGCCGGACTGGAACGAGCTGGAACACTGGCCGGCGGGGCCCTCCACGACGGACTGAACGCCGAGGAGACCGCCGACCGCATCCTCGACGCCGCGGTCGCGGTAGACCACCTCGACGACGTGGCCGTGCTGGTCATCCGACGCACATGACGGCGCCCACGTCCTCACGACCTCGCTGCGAGACCACCCCTCGCGCTCATTCGCCGAGCGGGGTGTTCTCGATGACTCGGCCAAGCCAGCCGCGGAAGCGCCATCCGGCCCCAGTCATTCCGCAGGCGCCTACGCGATTGCTGACGCACGCTTCCCCCGCCCGCACCTTCCATACCTCCTCAACCCACCGCCTTCCCCAGCTCCCATCCCGTCCACCTTCGACCCACACACCGTGGAGCGGGCGTGGTTCAGGGCGTCAAGGTGGAGCGCGCCACCGTACGAACGGCCTTGACGCCATGGGCCGCGACTGCTCGGCTCTGCCTGAGTCGAAGGCGGACGGGATGGGGAGCCCACAACGCTCGCCACGAATCCGCGGCACTCGCGAACGGCGCCCCGTCCGTCCCGGAGTCTGAGCGCCCCCGCCGGAGGCATGTCTTTGACCTGTGGATCGGTTCTCGTCTCACGCCCCTGGTCCTATCCACGTGGGCGCGCGTCGGCGGCGGCAGCGCCGAGCGGGCCGATGGCAGGAGCGCGGGCGCAGTCAGAGCCGGGGAGCGCGCCCGGCGGAGCGGAGCGCAGCCGGGTGCCTTGATGAGGTGGAGCAAGTTGCGGGGCACTCCGTGGGCCCGGCAGCGGTGTCCGACAGGGCGCCAGCGGCTCCGACAGGCGAGCACTCGAAGTGCCGGCCGCAGCCAGCGCGGCAGCCACCTCCTCCTCGCTCAACCCCGCCAGCGCCTCCATCACCCGATCGAGTGCCTCGCCCACCTCAGTGCGCGTGACCACTCGAAGTCGGCGCCTGACCAGTGCTCTTGACCGTCAAAGGCAGCAACTTCTTGCCGGTCGGGCCGATTTGTATGGCCGTGTCCATCTGCGGGCAGACGCCGCAGTCGAAGCAGGGCGTCCAGCGGCAGTCCTCGACCTCCGTCTCGTCGAGGGCGTCCTGCCAGTCCTCCCAGAGCCAGTCCTTGTCCAGGCCGGAGTCGAGGTGGTCCCAGGGCAGGACCTCCTCGTAACCGCGCTCGCGGGTGGTGTACCAGTCGACGTCCACGCCGAAGGGCGCGAGCGCCTTGTCGGCGCAGCTCATCCAGCGGTCGTAGGAGAAGTGCTCGCGCCAGCCGTCGAAGCGGCCGCCGTCGTCGTACACCGCGCGGATGACGGCGCCGATACGGCGGTCGCCCCGCGACAGGAGGCCTTCCACGATTCCCGGCTTGCCGTCGTGGTAGCGGAAACCGATCGAGCGGCCGTACTTCTTGTCGCCGCGGATCTTGTCGCGGAGCTTCGCGAGCCGGGCGTCCGTCTCCTCCGCGCTCAGCTGCGGGGCCCACTGGAAGGGGGTGTGGGGCTTCGGGACGAAACCGCCGATCGAGACCGTGCAGCGGATGTCGTTCGAGCCCGAGACCTCGCGGCCCTTCTGGATGACGTGCATCGCCATGTCGGCGATCTGGAGGACGTCGTCGTCGGTCTCCGTCGGCAGACCGCACATGAAGTACAGCTTCACCTGGCGCCAGCCGTTGCCGTAGGCCGTGGCGACCGTACGGATCAGGTCGTCCTCGGAGACCATCTTGTTGATGACCTTGCGGATGCGTTCCGAGCCGCCCTCCGGGGCGAAGGTCAGGCCCGAGCGGCGGCCGTTGCGGGTCAGCTCGTTCGCCAGGTCGATGTTGAAGGCGTCGACGCGGGTGGAGGGCAGGGAGAGGCCGATCTTGTCGTCCTCGTAGCGGTCGGCCAGGCCCTTGGCGATGTCGCCGATCTCCGAGTGGTCCGCGGAGGAGAGGGAGAGGAGACCCACCTCCTCGAAGCCCGTTGCCTTCAGGCCCTTGTCGACCATCTCGCCGATGCCCGTGATCGAGCGCTCGCGCACCGGGCGGGTGATCATGCCGGCCTGGCAGAAGCGGCAGCCGCGGGTGCATCCGCGGAAGATCTCCACCGACATGCGCTCGTGGACCGTCTCGGCCAGCGGGACGAGGGGCTGCTTGGGGTACGGCCACTCGTCCAGGTCCATGACCGTGTGCTTCGACACGCGCCAGGGGACGCCGCTCTTGTTCGGGACCACGCGGGCGATACGGCCGTCCGGCAGGTACTCGACGTCGTAGAACGCCGGGATGTACACCCCGCCCGTCTTCGCCAGGCGGAACAGGACCTCCTCGCGACCGCCGGGGCGGCCCTCGGCCTTCCACTCGCGGATGATCCGGGTCATGTCGAGCACGGCCTGCTCGCCGTCGCCGATGACGGCCGCGTCGATGAAGTCGGCGATCGGCTCCGGGTTGAACGCCGCGTGGCCGCCGGCCAGGACGATCGGGTCGTCGTCCGTGCGGTCCTTGGACTCCAGGGGGATTCCGGCCAGGTCCAGGGCGGTGAGCATGTTGGTGTAGCCCAGCTCCGTGGAGAAGCTCAGCCCGAACACGTCAAAAGCGCGAACCGGGCGGTGGCTGTCGACCGTGAACTGCGGGACGCCGTGCTCGCGCATCAGCGCCTCCAGGTCCGGCCACACGCTGTAGGTGCGCTCGGCGAGGACGCCCTCCTGCTCGTTGAGGACCTCGTAGAGGATCTGGACGCCCTGGTTGGGCAGGCCGACCTCGTAAGCGTCCGGGTACATGAGCGCCCAGCGGACATCGCACTCGTCCCAGTCCTTGACGGTGGAGTTGAGCTCTCCGCCGACGTACTGGATCGGCTTCTGCACGTGGGGGAGCAGAGCTTCGAGCTGCGGGAAAACCGACTCGACAGGCATCTCGCGAACCTTCATGAGCTGACAGGGGTGACCATCAAGCCTAACCCGGCCGAGGGGCTCCCCCGAACGCTCAGACGGTCGCCCCGGAGCGGATCTCCTTCCACAGTCCGGGCAGCTCCGCCTCCGCCTGGGCCGCCCGTGCCTCCTCTCGGCCGTACAGCAGCCCGTATGTGAAGGTGCTCTCCCCCGCCGCGTGGGCCACCGCGGACAGCTCGCGCAGAGTCAGGCGGGTCATGACGCTGTCCTGGTGGTCGCCGAGGAGGGTGGTCAGGGACTTCATGGCCTTGGCGAGGGAGCCAGCCTGTTTGCCGAGGGCCGGGGTGGCCGCCTCGGCCGCGTACCGGGTGCGCTTGGCCTTCTTGCGGGCCTCGTGCACGGCGACGTCGCGTTCCTCGCCGGGCGGGACGCCGATCGCCCGCTCGACCAGGGCGGACAGGGTCGCCAGGTCCTTGTCCACGGCCTTGGCGAGCACCTTCTCCGGCTTTTTCCCGGCGGCCTTGCGCAGCGGCGGGTCGGCGAGGAGCGCGTCCAGGGTGTCCAGCAGGGCCAGATAGCGGCGGGCGTCCAGCACGCCGGTCAGATGGGCCTGTGCGCCGCCGCCGCGGGCCTCGGCCCAGGAGGCGAGGCGTTCGGGGACCGGGCCGGCGACCAGGTCGGGCGGGAGGGCGTCCAGGTCGGCCGTCAGGCGTTCGGCCATCACCTCCTGGTCGCGGTCCACGCCCAGCTCGCCCGCGAGCCACTTCAGCTCGACCGCGACGGGGTCGGTGACGGCGCGGTCGAGGACGGAGCGGAAGCTGCGCAGGGTGCTGCGGGCGCGGCGGGTGGCGACCCGCATACGGTGCACGGAGTCGGGGACGTCCCGGCGGACGGCGGGGTCGAGCTCGACCAGCACGTCCCGCTGGGCGCGCAGATAGGCGAGAACGTGGTCGCCGGCCGTCACCGGCGGTGCGGGCTTGCCCTTCCTACGGCGCCCTCCCTCTGTCTGCTCCAGGGCCCGGGCGAGCTTCGACGGCGACCTCGAAGGGCGCACGCCCGCCTTGCGCAGGCGTTTCTCCACCAGGTCCAGGAAGGCGGGGTCGCCGTCGTCGGCCAGTTCCACCTCGATCTCGCTCCACTGGGCGGCCCCGCCCGGCGCCCCGAGCCGCTCGGCGGTCACGGCGTCGACGCTCGCCTCGGCCAGCAGGGCGCCGTCCGCGTCGACCAGGTGGCGCACATCCCGCGCGGAGCGCAGCCGGACCAGCGGGACCAGCTCGGCGTCCCTGACCCGGGACCGGACCAGGGCGGCGATCTCCTCCGGGACGGTGTCGGAGAGCTGGGCGCGGATCTCGTCCCGCACGCCCGGTTCGACCGGGAACTTCAGATGCCAGCCGGCGTCCGAGCCTCCGGTGCGGCGGCGCAGGGTGAGGGCGGCCGCGGTCAGGCGCTGGTCGGCGGTGTCGTAGTAGGTGGCGTCGAGCTCCACCAGACCCTTGTCGAGGACGGCCGCCACTCCGCCGACGCCGGTCAGGTCGGGCAGCCCGCTGTCGTCGGACTCGTACTTGCGCTCGATCTCGCGTTTCGCATCCGCCATGGATTGAATCTAGTTGCCCGCGCGGTGGTGCGGCAGGGGCAGTCCGGGGTGAATGGCCGGAAAATTCCCGTCATCCACCCGGTGAACGGCCACCCGGACCACCCGGGACCACCCGGTGACCGTGGCCCCCGCCGGACCGCCGGACCCCTACGCCGACATGGGTCTCTGCACCTTGATCGACTGCAGCAGCCCCACGGCCACCCAGACCGCGAACATCGACGAACCGCCGTACGACACGAACGGCAGCGGCAGACCGGTGACCGGCATGATGCCGAGGGTCATGCCGATGTTCTCGAAGGCCTGGAAGGCGAACCAGGCGACGATCCCGGCGGCCACGATCGTCCCGTACAGCTCGGTGGAGTCGCGGGCGATGCGGCAGGCCCGCCACAGCACCACGCCGAGCAGGAAGATGATGAAACCGGCGCCGACGAAGCCCAGCTCCTCCCCCGCGACCGTGAAGACGAAGTCCGTCTGCTGCTCCGGCACGAACTGGCCGGTGGTCTGCGAGCCGTGGAAGAGGCCGGCCCCGGTCAGGCCGCCGGAGCCGATGGCGATACGGGCCTGGTTGGTGTTGTAGCCGACGCCCGCCGGGTCCAGGTCCGGGTTGGCGAACGCGGCGAAGCGGTTGATCTGGTACTCGTCCAGGATGTGCAGCTGCCAGATGGCGACACAGCCGATCACACCGGTGATGAGCAGGCCGAAGATCCAGCGGTTGGAGGCGCCGGAGGCGAGCAGCACGCCCAGGATGATCGCCACCATGGCGAGCACCGAGCCGAGGTCCGGCATGAGCAGCAGGATCAGGCACGGTACGGCCGCGAGGCCCAGGGACTGCGCCACCGTCCGGTGGTCCGGGTACGGCTTGTCGCCCGCGTCCACCCGGGCCGCGAGCATCATCGCCATCCCCAGGATGATCGTCACCTTGAGGAACTCGGCGGGCTGCAGCGAGAAGCCGCCGATCACGAGCCAGTTGCGCTGGCCGTTGATGGTGGCGCCGAGCGGGGTGAGGACCACCAGGGCCAGCAGGACCGACAGGCCGTAGAGGATCGGCACGGCGTTGCGCAGGGCGCGGTGGCCCAGCCAGAGCGTGCCGAGCATCAGGGCGAACCCGATGCCGAGGTTCATCAGGTGCCGTTCCAGGAAGAAGTACGGATCGCCCTGGTTGATCTCGGTGCGGTTACGGGTCGCCGAGAACACCAGCGCGGACCCCATCAGGGACAGCGCGACGGCGGCCAGCAGGATCGGCCAGTCGAGTCTGCGGGCCAGCGAGTCACGGGCGAAGATCCTGGTCCAGCCGGCCCGCTCGGGGCCGTACCCGGAGACGGAGAAGCTGTTCGCGCCGGTCATGAGGGCATCCTCCGGCTTCCCCGCCTGGGGGTCCTGCGTGGTCGCCTGCGGGTGTTGCGGTTGCCCGTGGTGGGCGGGGGCGAGGTGGCGGGCTGCTGGTCGGTGCCGTTGCTGGGGTTGTCCTGCTGGGAGGCCTCGGCGTCCTTCGCCGGGTCGCCGGCGACCTTCGGGGCGTCGATCGTGCCGTCGGTGCGGACCTTCGGCAGGCCCTTCTGCGGCTCGGGCAGCAGGGCCTTCTTGTTGTCGATGGAGCCGTCACCCTGGACGCCGTAGAGCGCGCTGTAGATGTTGCGCACGGCCTCACCGGCGGAACCGGAACCCGTACCGGCCTGGGAGATCGTCATGATCACCGAGTAGTCCTTGGAGTACGTGGCCAGCCAACCAGTGGTCTGCTTGCCGTAGACCTCGGCGGTACCGGTCTTGCCGTGCAGCGGGATCTTGTCCTGCGGCCAGCCGTTGAACTTCCACGCCGCCGTACCGCGGGTGATGACGCCCGCGAAAGCGTCGTTCATGCCCTTGAGGGTGGCCTGGCTGACCGGAAGCTTGCGCTGCACCTTGGGCTTGATCTCCTGGACGCTCTTGCCGTCGGCGCTGATGATCGCCTTGCCGATGGTCGGGGCGTACTCGGTGCCGCCGTTGGCGACGGCGCTGTAGATCATGGCCTCCTGGATCGGCGTGACGAGGGTGTCGCCCTGGCCGATGGAGTAGTTGATCTCGTCACCCTCGCGCATCTTGTTGCCTTCGAGGCAGTTCTCGTAGGCGATCTTCTCGACGTAGGAGCCGTCCTTCTTGCCGCTCTTGCACCAGGCGTCCTTGTTGGCCTTCCAGTAGTCGAGCTTCCACTGGCGGTCGGGGACGCGGCCGGTGACCTCGTTGGGCAGGTCGACGCCGGTCTCCTTGCCGAGGCCGAACTGGTGGGCGGTCTTGAAGAACCAGTCCTTCGGCTGACCCTTCTTGGGGTTGATGCCGCCGTCCTTCTTCCACTCCCGGTCGGCGAGGCCGTAGAAGACGGTGTCGCAGGAGACCTCGAGGGCGCGCCCGAGGGAGATGTCGCCGAAGTTCTCGCCCTCGAAGTTCTTGAAGACCTGGCCGCCGACCGAGTACGAGCTGGTGCAGGGGTAGCCGCCGTCCCAGGCGTAACCGGCCTGGACCGCCGCCGCCGTGGAGACCACCTTGAACGTCGAACCGGGGGCCGCCTGACCCTGTATGGCCCTGTTGAGCAGCGGGTAGTCGGAGTCCTTGCCGGTGAGGGCCTTGTAGTCCTTGGCGGAGATGCCGCCCACCCATACGTTCGGGTCGTAGGTCGGGGCCGAGGCCATCGCGACGATCCGGCCGGTCTTGGCCTCCATGACGACGACGGCGCCGGAGTCGGCCTTGTAGTTCTCCTGGGTGATCTTGTCGTACTGTTCGCGGGCGGCCTTCATCGCCTTGTCCAGCTCGTACTCCGCGACGCGCTGGACGCGGGAGTCGATGCTGGTGACCAGGTTCGAGCCGGGCTCGGCGGCGTCCGACTTGGCCTTGCCGATGACCCGGCCGAGGTTGTCCACCTCGTAGCGGGTGACGCCGGCCTTGCCGCGCAACTCCTTGTCGTACTGCCGCTCCAGGCCGGAGCGGCCGACCATGTCGGAACGCAGATAGGGCGAGTCGGTGTCCTTGGCCTGCTGGATCTCGGCGTCGGTGACGGGCGAGAGATAGCCGAGCACCTGCGCGCTGTTGGACTTGCCCGGTCCCGGGTAGCGGCGCACGGCCTCGGGCTCGGCGGTGATGCCGGGGAAGTCCTCGGCGCGCTCACGGATCTGCAGGGCCTGCTTGGGCGTGGCCTCGTCGGTGATCGGGATGGGCTGGTACGGCGAGCCGTTCCAGCACGGCTTGGGGGTCTTGGCGTCGCACAGCCGGACCTTCTGGATGACCTCCTCGGGCTTCATGCCGAGGACGCCGGCCAGCTTGGTGAGGACCGCCTTGCCGTCGTCCTTCTGCTTGAGCAGGTCGGTGCGGGAGGCGGAGACGACCAGACGGGTCTCGTTGTCCGCGAGGGGCACCCCGCGGGCGTCCAGGATGTCGCCGCGCACGGCGGGGTCGACGACCTGCTGGACGTGGTTGCCGGACGCCTCCTTCTGGTACTGGGCGCCCTCACGGATCTGCAGATACCACAACCGGCCGCCGAGCGTGCCGAGCAGGGAGAGGACGAGGATCTGGATCACGACGAGCCGGATCTGGACCCGTGGGGTCCGGCCGGTCTCGGGGATGTTGGTCACTGTGGTTGTCTCCCCCTCTCAGTGCGCGGGCGTCTGTGCGAGCGGCGCGTGTGTGCGCACCGGCTGCGCGCGTACGAATGATGAACGACCAGCCTGTGAACCCGCGTTCCATGAAAGCTGACCCGTTCGGGTGAACTCCCCGGGCTCCTCGACTGCCTGACTCGCTTTCACAGCCGCTTGACCCCCTTGATCCGGCCGACCCGCGCGGAGCGGGTACGGGCCTTGGCCTTCAGCGCGCCGAGGCCGCCGCGCTGGCTGCCGATGCGCAGGCCGGTGCCGGAGGAGAGCCAGCCGGTGGAGATGTCACCGGCCTTGGCGGCGGGGCCGCTCTCGGTCAGCGGGTCGTTGTCCGCGCGGCGGGCCAGCCACATGATCCCGGGGACCACGAACGGGGCGAGCAGCAGGTCGTACAGAGCCGCCGAGAACAGCAGTCCGGTCAGGCCGACATGGCGGGCGGCGGTGTCGCCGACCAGGGCGCCGACGCCCGCGTACAGCAGCGTGGAGCCGACGGCGGCGGCGACCACGACGGCCATCGGACCGGTCGCCGACTTCAGGCGGCCGTTCTCCGGCTTGATGAGACCCGCGAAGTAGCCGGTGACGCACAGGACGAGGGCGTAGCGGCCGGCCGCGTGGTCGGCGGGCGGGGCCAGGTCGGCGAGCAGGCCGGCGCCGAAGCCGACCAGGGCGCCGCCAGCATGGCCGTACACCATGGCGAGGCCGAGGACGGTGAGCAGCAGCAGGTCCGGGACGGCGCCCGGCAGATGCAGGCGGGCGAGGACGCTCACCTGGATCACCAGGGCCACGACGACCAGCGCGCTGGAGAGCAGGATCCGGTTGAGGCGCATGGAAAAGTCAGCTCCTACTGCTGCTGGCCGGTCGTGTCGTTCTCGTTGGCGGAGGGGGTCACCGTGACGGTCACGGTGGGCGTCGGGACCGGCTTGGGCTGGGCCGGCAGGACCTCGTCGCGCGGGTCCTTCTTCGGGGCCTGGACGACCACGCCGACGATGTCGAGCTTGGTGAAGCCGACGTACGGGGTGACGTAGATCGTGCGGGTGAGGCCGCCGTTGGAGGGCTCGACGCGGGAGACCACGCCGACCGGCACGCCGGGCACGAACGGCCGGTCGGCCTGCGAGCCGAAGGTGACGAGGCGGTCGCCCTTCTTCACCTCCGCCTTGCCGTTGAGCAGTTCCACGCGCAGCGGGCGGTCGCCCTGCCCGGAGGCGAAGCCGAGCTCGTCGCTGCCCTCCATGCGGGTGCCGACGGTGAAGTCGGGGTCGTTGGCGAGCAGCACGGTGGAGGTGTCGGGGCCGACGGTGGTGACACGGCCGACCAGGCCGTCGCCGTTGAGGACGGTCATGTCGCGCTTGATGCCGTCGTTGGCGCCGGCGTCGATGGTGATGGTCCAGGAGAAGCCCTGCGCCGCTCCTATGGCGATGACCTGGGCGCCCTTGATGCCGTACTGCCCCTCGCCGGCGATCTTCAGCATCTTGTCGAGCTGCTTGAGGCGGCTGCGGTTGCGGTCGTCGCTGCCGAGCTTCGCCTTGAGGGCCGCGTTCTCCTTCTCCAGCCGGGCGAGCCGGTCGTGCCGGCTGCCGGAGTCCCGGATCGCGGAGACGGCGTTGCCGACCGGCTCGAACGCCGAGGACAGCCCGTTCTCGACGGGGCCGAACACCGCGGCCGCGGCCTGCCGGGCACCGTCGACCGGGGAGTTCCTGCCCCCGCGGATGTCCACCGTGATCAGCGCGAATGCGATGGCAACCAGCAGGATCAGGAGCAGCCGGCTCTCTTTCGTGTCCCTCACGTGCGGCGGCCGTGCCCTTCCTCAATAGGAATTCGGGAGCCCCCCTTTGGGGGCGCTTCACGCGAAACGCAAACCCGAGGGGCCCATTTGTGGGAGCTTATGCCTCGAATCAACGATCCGCCGCACGAGAGGAGAACGTCTCGTACGGCGGAATCGAAGAGTTACGTCATCTGCGCGGCTGGGCGTCCAGGACCTGCTGCAGTGCCTCGAACTCCTCGACGCACTTCCCGGAACCGAGCGCGACGCTGTCCAGCGGGTCCTCGGCGATGTGGATCGGCATGCCGGTCTCCCGGCGCAGCCGCTCGTCGAGGCCGCGCAACAGGGCTCCGCCGCCGGTCAGAACGATTCCTCGGTCCATGATGTCGCCGGACAGCTCCGGCGGGCACTTGTCGAGGGTCGTCTTGACGGCGTCGACGATCGCGTTGACCGGCTCCTCGATCGCCTTGCGGACCTCGGCGGCCGAGATGACCACGGTCTTGGGCAGCCCGGACACCAGGTCCCGGCCGCGGACTTCGGTGTGCTCGTCGGAGTCGAGGTCGTACGCCGAACCGATCGTGATCTTGATCTGCTCGGCCGTGCGCTCACCCAGCAGAAGGCTGTACTCCTTCTTGATGTACTGGATGATCGCGTTGTCCAGTTCGTCGCCCGCGACCCGGATGGACTGGGCGGTGACGATGCCGCCGAGCGAGATGACCGCGACCTCCGTGGTACCGCCGCCGATGTCCACCACCATGTTGCCCGTGGCCTCGTGGACCGGCAGGCCGGAGCCGATGGCGGCGGCCATGGGCTCCTCGATGATGTGCACCTGGCGCGCACCCGCCTGGGAGGACGCCTCGATCACGGCGCGGCGCTCGACGCCCGTGATGCCCGAGGGCACACAGACGACCACCCGCGGGCGGGCGAGATACCGCCGCTTGTGGATCTTCAGGATGAAGTAGCGGAGCATTCGCTCGGTGATCTCGAAGTCGGCGATCACGCCGTCCTTCAGCGGGCGGACGGCCACGATGTTGCCCGGCGTCCGGCCGATCATCTTCTTCGCTTCGGCACCGACCGCGAGGATCCCACCCGTGTTGGTGTTGATCGCGACGACAGACGGCTCGTTGAGTACGATTCCGCGACCCCTGACGTACACCAGCGTGTTGGCGGTCCCGAGGTCGACAGCCATGTCACGGCCGATGAACGACATTGAGTTCCCCATCCGGATTCATCTGGCCTTCCCGAGCTTTTGAGGGCATATCAGGTCGGCGAGGCGGGTGCGGTGACGCGAAGGCTTCCATCGTAAACGCGCCTTCGCGAACACTGCGCTAGGGTCTCCGCCATTGTCACCATGTGGCGGCCCGCCCCGCTTGTGGAGACGCTCCATCGGTGGCACGCGTTCCCCCGAACGGCAAGGCATATGCCAAGGGACGGCCGGAAATGTACGGCCGCCCCTGGTCAGGCGCCACCGGAGTGGACTGACGCCTCGTCAGAAAAATTATCGAAAATTCAACTCGCGCGCGCTCACGCCAGGCCCGGGAAGAAGATCTTCACCTCGCGCTCGGCGGACTCCTCGGAGTCGGAGGCGTGGATCAGGTTCTCGCGGACGATCACACCGAAGTCGCCGCGGATGGAGCCCGGCGCGGCGGCGATCGGGTCGGTCGGGCCGGCGAGCGCGCGCACGCCCTCGATGACCCGCTCGCCCTCGACGATCAGGACGACGACCGGGCCGGAGGACATGAACTCGACCAGGGGCTCGTAGAACGGCTTGCCGACGTGCTCGGCGTAGTGCTGCTCCAGCGTGGCACGGTCCAGGGTGCGCAGCTCCAGCGCGGTGATCTGCCAGCCCGCCTTGCGCTCGATACGGCTGATGATCTCGCCGGTCAGGCCCCGACGGACGGCGTCGGGCTTGAGGAGGACGAGGGTGCGCTGGCTCACGGGAGGACTCCTTCTGCGGACGTCTGCGGTGGTGGGACGAGGTTACAGGGCGTGTCCGGCCACCCGTCACACAGCGTCAGGTGTAGAGGAGCCGGACTCCGCCTGGGCGGCGAATCTGGCCTTCGCCTCGTCCACCTTTCTGCCGAAGTGCACCGACGCCCACCACAGCGCCCCGAACACCGCGCCCATGAAGTACATGGTCGGGACGAAGACGCCGGAGGCGATCAGCGCGATCTGCAGGGCCCAGCCGAGGGCCACCCCGCCGGGCCGGGTCACCATGCCGCACAGCAGCACACACAGCAGCATGGCGATGCCGCTGACCAGCCACACCGTGGAGACCGACAGGCTCGGGTCCTTCATGGCGACGAGCCCGGCGAACCCGATGATGAAGAACTCGCCGATCAAGGTCGATGCACAGAGCGTACGCATCTTCGACTCTCAGCCCTTCCCCAGCAGCAGCCGGGCCTCGCCGACGGTGATGACGGAACCGGTGACCAGCACGCCGCCGCCGGCGAACTCGCCCTCCTCCTCGGCCAGCGTGATCGCGGCCTCCAGGGCGTCCGGCAGCCGCGGCTCGACCTGCACCCGCTCCTCGCCGAACACCTCGACGGCGATCGCGGCCAGCTCGTCCGCGTCCATCGCCCGCTGGGTGGAGTTCTGCGTGACGACGATCTCGGCGAAGATCGGCTCGAAGGCCTCCAGCAGACCCCGCACGTTCTTGTCGCCGCTCGCGCCCACGACGCCGATCAGCCGGCTGAAGTCGAACGCCTCCCGCACCGCGTCCGCGGTCACCCGCGCGCCCGCCGGGTTGTGCGCGGCGTCCAGCACGATGGTCGGGGAGCGCCGTACGACCTCCAGGCGGCCCGGCGAGGACACGGCCGCGAAGGCCTTGCGGACGGTGTCGATGTCCAGCGACTCGGCGCGCTGCGCGCCGACGCCGAAGAACGCCTCGACGGCGGCGAGGGCGACGGCCGCGTTGTGCGCCTGGTGGGCGCCGTGCAGCGGGAGATACACCTCCGGGTACTCGCCGCCGAGGCCGCGCAGGGTGAGCAGCTGCCCGCCGACGGCGACCTGCCGGGCGACGACCCCGAACTCCAGCCCCTCGCGGGCCACGGTGGCGTCCACCTCGACGGCCTTCTTCAGCAGCACCTGCGCCGCGTCGACCGGCTGCTGGGCCAGGATCACGGTCGCGTCCTGCTTGATGATCCCGCCCTTCTCGCCGGCGATCTCCGCGGGCGTCTCGCCGAGGCGGTCGGTGTGGTCCAGGTCGATCGGGGTGATCACGGCGACGTCACCGTCGATGACGTTGGTGGCGTCCCAGGAGCCGCCCATGCCGACCTCGACGACGGCCACGTCCACGGGGGCGTCCGCGAAGGCGGCGTACGCCATGCCGGTGAGCACCTCGAAGAAGGACAGCCGGTACTCCTGCTGGGCGTCCACCATCTCGACGTACGGCCTGATGTCGTTGTAGGTCTCGATGAACCGCTCGGCGGTGATCGGGGCGCCGTCCAGGCTGATGCGCTCGGTGATCGACTGCACATGGGGGCTGGTGTAGCGGCCGGTGCGCAGCTCGAAGGCGCCGAGCAGGGCCTCGATCATGCGGGCGGTGGAGGTCTTGCCGTTGGTGCCCGTGATGTGGATCGAGGGGTACGACCGCTGGGGCTCGCCGAGGAAGTCCATCAGCGCGGAGATGCGGCTGACCGAGGGCTCCAGCTTGGTCTCGCCCCAGCGGGTGGCCAGCTCGGCCTCGACCTCGCGCAGGGCCTGGTCGACCTCCGGGTCCTCCGGCCGCGTGGGTACGTCTCCCTGCGACGGGCCGCCCTGGGTGCGCAGGGTGCGGCTGCCGGCCTCGATCACCGCGAGGTCGGGGTCGCGGGTGGTCTCTTCGGTGATGATCTCGTCGAAGCTGTCGAGGGGGTCGGGCTGGTCGGTGCCGTTCGGGTCGCTCACAGGGCCCAGTTTACGGAGCGGCACCGACAATGGGTGCAGTGGCTTGGCGCGCCTGCCGAAGGGGGCGGCTGGTGATGTCGTGCGAGTGCGGGTGATGTGTGGCTGGTCGCGCGGTTCCCCGCGCCCCTGTGGGCAGGTGAAGGCCCCCGGTACTCGAACGCACCGGGGGCCTTCACTCACGTAACGGACTCACGCCTGCGGCAGCTTCTCCAGCTGGGCCTGGATGCGGGCGATGTCGTCCTCCGCCTTGGACAGGCGCGTGCGGATCTTGTCCACCACGTTCTCCGGGGCCTTCGCGAGGAAGGCCTCGTTGCCGAGCTTGGCCGTGGCCTGGGCCTTCTCCTTCTCGGCGGCGGCCAGGTCCTTGGCGAGGCGCTTGCGCTCGGCGGCCACGTCGATCGTGCCGGAGAGGTCGAGCGCGACCTCGGCGCCGGCGACCGGCAGGGTGGCCGTGGCCGTGAAGGAGTCGCCCTCCGGCTGCAGACGCAGGAGCTGGCGGATGGCGGCCTCGTGCGGGGCGAGGGCCGTACCGTCGAGCGTCAGGCGGGCCGGGACGCGCTGGCCGGGCTGCAGGCCCTGGTCGGCGCGGAAGCGGCGGACCTCGGTGATGACCGACTGGAGGGTCTCGATCTCCCGTTCGGCCGCCGCGTCACGGAAGCCGCTGTCCTTGGGCCACTCGGCGATGACCACCGACTCGCCACCCGTCAGCGTCGTCCACAGGGTCTCCGTGACGAAGGGGACCACCGGGTGCAGCAGCTTGAGGGTGACGTCGAGGACCTCGCCCAGGACTCGCTTGGAGACCTCGGCCGGCTCGCCGCCCGCCTGGAAGACCGTCTTGGACAGCTCGACGTACCAGTCGAAGACCTCGTCCCACGCGAAGTGGAAGAGGGTGTCCGACAGCTTGGCGAACTGGAAGTCGTCGTAGTAGGCGTCGACTTCGGCCACGACCGAGTTCAGGCGGGACAGGATCCAACGGTCCGTCGCGGACATACGGGACGGGTCCGGCAGGGGGCCCTCCACCGTCGCGCCGTTCATGAGGGCGAAACGGGTGGCGTTCCAGATCTTGTTGGCGAAGTTGCGGGAGCCCTGGACCCAGTCCTCGCCGATCGGGACGTCGACGCCCGGGTTGGCGCCGCGCGCGAGGGTGAACCGGAGGGCGTCGGAGCCGTACTTGTCCATCCAGTCCAGCGGGTTGACCGCGTTGCCGAAGGACTTCGACATCTTCTTGCCGAACTGGTCGCGGACCATGCCGTGCAGGGCGATGGTGTGGAACGGCGGGGTGCCGTCCATCGCGTACAGGCCGAACATCATCATCCGGGCGACCCAGAAGAAGAGGATGTCGTAGCCGGTGACCAGGACGGAGTTCGGGTAGAACTTCGCGAGCGACTCGGTCTGTTCGGGCCAGCCGAGGGTGGAGAACGGCCACAGGCCGGAGGAGAACCAGGTGTCGAGGACGTCGGTGTCCTGGTGCCAGCCCTCTCCGGTCGGCGGCTCGTCGTTCGGGCCGACGCAGACGACCTCGCCGTTCGGGCCATACCACACCGGAATCCGGTGACCCCACCACAACTGCCGCGAGATGCACCAGTCGTGGAGGTTGTCCACCCAGTCGAAGTACCGCTTCTCCATCTCCTGCGGGTGGATCTTGACACGGCCGTCGCGGACGGCGTCGCCGGCGGCCTTCGCCAGCGGGCCGACCTTGACCCACCACTGCATCGACAGGCGCGGCTCGATGGTGGTCTTGCAGCGCGAGCAGTGTCCGACGGAGTGGACGTACGGCCGCTTCTCGGCGACGATCCGGCCCTCGGCGCGCAGCGCGGCGACGATCGCCGAGCGGGCCTCCAGCCGGTCCAGGCCCTGGAAGGGGCCGTGGGCCGTGATGACGGCGTGCTCGTCCATGATCGTGATGGACGGCAGGTCGTGCCGCTGGCCGATCTCGAAGTCGTTCGGGTCGTGGGCCGGGGTGACCTTGACGGCGCCGGTGCCGAACTCGGGGTCGACGTGGGTGTCCGCGACGACCGGGATGGAACGGTCGGTCAGCGGGAGCCTGATGAGCTTGCCGACGAGGTGCTTGTAGCGCTCGTCGTCCGGGTGAACGGCGACGGCGGTGTCGCCGAGCATCGTCTCGGCACGGGTGGTGGCGACGACGATGGTGTCGTCCCCGTCGCCGTACTTCATGGAGACGAGCTCGCCGTCGTCGTCCTGGTACTCGACCTCGATGTCGGAGATCGCGGTCAGACACCGGGGACACCAGTTGATGATGCGCTCGGCGCGGTAGATCAGCTCGTCGTCGTAGAGCCGCTTGAAGATGGTCTGGACGGCCTGCGAAAGCCCCTCGTCCATCGTGAACCGCTCACGCGACCAGGCGACGCCGTCACCGAGGCGCCGCATCTGCCCGCTGATCTGACCACCGGACTCGGCCTTCCACTGCCAGACGCGCTCGACGAAGGCCTCTCGCCCGAGGTCGTGCCGGGACTTCCCCTCCTTGCCCAGCTCCCTCTCGACGACGTTCTGCGTGGCGATACCGGCGTGGTCCATGCCGGGCTGCCAGAGCGTCTCGTAGCCCTGCATGCGCTTACGGCGGGTCAGGGCGTCGATGAGGGTGTGCTCGAAGGCGTGGCCCAGGTGCAGGCTGCCCGTGACGTTCGGCGGCGGGATGACGATCGTGTACGGCGGCTTGTCACTCTTCTCGTCCGCCTCGAAGTAACCCCGCTCTACCCAGCGCTCGTACAGCGGCCCCTCTACATCGGCCGGCGCGTACTGGGTCGGCAGTTCGGAGTCGGGCGCGGGTGGCTGCTGCTGAGCATTCTCGGTCACCCAGCCAGTTTAGAGGCGTGAACCTCCCCGACGAAAACGCCGGGGTTTCTGCCTTCCGGGACCCTTCGGACGGTAGGAGCGGTCGCCCAGCCGGTACCTCCGAGGAGGTGGCGGCACCGTCCTGTTCGATCACTGCGGTTCCCCCTTGGGAAGGGCAGCAACGCCCGCACCGCTGACATCATCGGTACAGGTGGCCCGGTTGCCGGGCACTACTACGCTGGTGGAGACCATGGCGCTCCCGCTGGCCAGGCGAGCAGCCGGGTTGGGCTCGTAGACACTTCACCCGGATCTCGGTACCGGGTGGGACCGGGACGAAGGTCCCGTCATTGACGGCAAGGGTGTGGATGTTCACCACGCCCACAGCGTCCCGGTGCAGCACCAGGGCGCAATCCTTGTTCGCGCAGATGTACCTGCGACCACGCACTTTGCGGCGTTGGAGGCGGAAGGGGCATGTCTGCGACGAGTTCGCCTCACTGATGTGCTGGATCGGCAGTCCGGTCTCATAGGCAAGCTGCCGTTCCCGGGTTCCTCGCTCCCATTGCGACAGCTGTTGACGTGTCGAACGACCACGTCGATGCCGTCGGCAATCGATCGCTCATGCGCCGCCACCTGTTCCCGGATGAATCGGTTGGCTTTCGCCCGCAGCTTCCTCTTCGCCTCGGCAGGCCTGCGGTGCCGACGAGAACCCGTGCGCCAGCGGGACATCTTGGACTGGAACCGGGCCATCCCCTTGTTGCGCGCCTGCTCGGCTGCACGCGCCCCTCTCCCGTTGCCCCCTGACTCACCGCCACCTCCCCGACGACACACCTGAACCATGCTCATACGAACATGCGACAACGCTCTGTTTAACGCCTGCACCTGGATCAGGTCACGGCTAGGGCGGCGCCGTGTCACAGGGATGTAGTGAAACCAGCAGGATTGGTAACGGCTGGGCCCCCGACGGTCCGATCAACCGCCTCTTAGGACAGGATGTTCGGAACGCATAAGGATCTGGAGGGGAACCCAGAGATGAGCAACAACCAGCCGGGCCCGTACGGCGGCCCGCCCCAGCAGCCGGGTCCGTACGGCCAGCCGGGGCAGCCGGGTCCGTACGGCCAGCCGGGGCCCTACGGTCAGCCGGGCCCCTACGGCCAGCCGCCGCAGGCCCCGCAGCCCGGCTACGGCTACCCCCAGCAGGCACCTCCGGCCGCTCCGCCGCAGCCGGGGTACGGCTACCCGCAGCAGGGCGGCGTGCCGCAGCAGCCGAACCCGTACGGCCAGCAGCCCAACCCCTACGGCCAGCAGCAGCCCTACGGCATGCCGCAGGCACCCCAGGCGGGCGGCGGCAAGAAGAAGACGGGCCTGATCATCGGCGCGGTGGCCGTGGTGGCGGCCGTGGCCGTGGGGGCGTACTTCGTGCTCGGCGGCAGCAGCAGCACGAGCGTCACGGACGACGGACCGCACAAGCTGACGGCGCCGGGGTCTGTCATCAACGGCACGTACACGAAGTCCGGCAACTCCGACTCCTCGGACGACATCAGCGACTCCGACAAGTCGGACTTCGAGAAGTGGGGGGTGAAGAACCCCACCGAGGTCAGCGCCAAGTACCAGAACGGCAAGGGCCTGACCTTGAAGGGCCTCGGTTTCAGCGGCGTCTACGGGACGATCGACGACCCCGAGGCGGTCGTCGACGCCATGTTCGCCAAGGCCAAGACGGAGTCCGAGAAGGACCAGAGCAACTCCGACACCAAGGGCAAGCTGATCGGCAGCCCTGAGACCGTGCATCCGGCCGGCTTCTCCAACGGCGTCATGAAGTGTCAGGTCGCCGAGATCGACACCAGCGGCTCGTCCGCCTCGGACGCAGGTGTTCCGAAGACCATGAAGTTGCCGATGTGCATCTGGGGCGACCACAGCACCGTCGCCCTCGTCTCGTCGTACAGCGTCGCCTCCCTCGCCTCGGGCCAGGGCGAGTCGGTCGACGACGCCGCAGAACTCGCGGCCAAGCTGCGCAACGACGTCCGCGTCAAGGCCTGACGCCGTCGGCCGTTACACGGAAGGGCCCCCACCGGGGGCCCTTTCTCACACCCCCGCACACCGTCGGGAGATCACCAGGCTCTCATTTCGGCCACATTGACCCACTTCGCGGCGACTTGGCCGGTGCCTGACCGCCACCTCGTAGAGGTGACGGTCTGCCGTTGCCGGGCGGCCGCGTACCCGGCGGCAGAGAGGCGGAGGCCTCCTGCACCTCCAGGACTCGTTACGCCGACTTCTGCTCCCCGGAGCCCCGCCCCCGGGCGTCCCGAGGGATCAGGGTCGGGTTGACGTTGGAGAGGACGACGTCCGCCGTGATGACCACGCGGGCCACGTCCTTGCGGGACGGGACCTCGTACATGACGCCCTGGAGGACTTCCTCCATGATGGCGCGGAGGCCTCGGGCGCCGGTCTGGCGGAGGATGGCCTGGTCGGCGATGGCCTCCAGGGCCTCGCGCTCGAAGTCCAGTTCCACGCCGTCGAGTTCGAAGAGGCGTTGGTACTGCTTGACCAGGGCGTTGCGGGGTTCCACCAGGATCTTGAGGAGCGCTTCGCGGTCCAGGTTGTGGACCGACGTGATCACCGGCAGGCGGCCGATGAATTCGGGGATCATGCCGAACTTGACCAGGTCTTCCGGCATGACGTCCTCGAAGACGTCCTTCGACTCCAGCTCGCGCTTGGAGAGGATCGTGGCGCCGAAGCCGATGCCCTTCGCGCCCGCACGGGCCTCGATGATCTTCTCCAGGCCGGCGAAGGCACCGCCCACGATGAACAGGACGTTCGTCGTGTCGATCTGGATGAACTCCTGGTGGGGGTGCTTGCGGCCGCCCTGTGGCGGGACGGAGGCCGTGGTGCCTTCGAGGATCTTCAGCAGCGCCTGCTGGACGCCCTCGCCCGAGACGTCGCGGGTGATCGAGGGGTTTTCGCTCTTCCTCGCCACCTTGTCGATCTCGTCGATGTAGATGATCCCGGTCTCGGCCTTCTTCACGTCGTAGTCGGCCGCCTGGATCAGCTTCAGGAGGATGTTCTCCACGTCCTCGCCGACGTAGCCGGCCTCCGTGAGCGCGGTGGCGTCGGCGATCGCGAACGGCACGTTCAGCATGCGCGCCAGAGTCTGCGCGAGGAGGGTCTTGCCGGAGCCCGTGGGGCCCAGCAGGAGGATGTTGGACTTCGCCAGCTCGATGGCGTCGTCACGGCCGCTCGGACCGCCGTTCTCGCCCGCCTGGACCCGCTTGTAGTGGTTGTACACCGCGACGGAGAGGGCCTTCTTCGCCGCCTCCTGGCCGACCACATAGCCCTCGAGGAACTCGTAGATCTCGCGCGGCTTGGGCAGCTCCTCCCAGCGCACCTCGCTGGTCTCCGCGAGCTCTTCCTCGATGATCTCGTTGCAGAGATCGATGCACTCGTCGCAGATGTACACACCGGGCCCTGCGATGAGCTTCTTGACCTGCTTCTGGCTCTTGCCGCAGAACGAGCACTTGAGCAGATCGCCGCCGTCACCGATGCGTGCCACGGTGTGCTTCCCCTTCGCCTGGGAGACGCCTGGACGCTTTCGAATCCAGCGGCTCCTGGTGCTGCCTTATGTCCGACGGTACCTTGCCGGGCCCGGTGTTCGGGCCCCCCTTGGCAGGGTTCACTTTGACGTGCACCGTGCCAAGAGGGGCAAAGAGTGTGCCGCTCCGCCTCAGCGGACCGCGGCGTTGTTCAGCTTGCGGGTGGAGATGATCTGGTCGACGAGGCCGTACTCCAGCGCCTCCTCGGCCGTGAGGATCTTGTCGCGCTCGATGTCCTCGCGGATCTTCTCGATCGGCTGGTTCGAGTGCTTGGCCAGCATGTTCTCCAGCTGCTCACGCATCCGGGTGAACTCGTTGGCGATGATCTCCAGGTCGGAGAGCTGACCGCGGCCGGTGGAGCCCGCCGGCTGGTGGATCAGCACGCGCGAGTTCGGCAGGGCCATGCGCTTGCCGGGCGTACCGGCGGCGAGCAGGATGGCCGCCGCGGAGGCCGCCTGGCCCATGCAGACCGTCTGGATGTCGGGCTTCACGAACTGCATCGTGTCGTAGATCGCCGTGAGGGCGGTCATGTCGCCACCGGGGCTGTTGATGTAGATCGAGATGTCCCGGTCCGGGTCCATCGACTCCAGGCACAGCAGCTGCGCCATGACGTCGTTGGCGGAGGCGTCGTCGATCTGGACGCCGAGGAAGATCACGCGCTCCTCGAAGAGCTTCGCGTACGGGTCGTACTCGCGGATGCCCTGGGAGGTGCGCTCGACGAAGCGCGGGATGACGTAGCGGCTGTCGGGGCGGGGGCCCTCGTACATGCCGCTGGCGGCGCCGGGGAAGTTGCTCATGGGGTTCACCGTCCTGGTGGCGTTCTGGGGGCTGGGGTCGTGGCGGTGCCTGGCGCGGCCGGGCCGGTCAGGCACCGGTGCCGCCGCCTCCCGGAACACCCGAGGCGTGCGTGATGATCTCGTCAATGAGACCGTACTCCTTGGCCTCTTCCGGGGTGAACCAGCGGTCGCGGTCGCCGTCGCGGATGATCTGCTCGACCGTCTGGCCGGAGTGCAGCGCGGTCAGCTCGGACATGGTCTTCTTCGTGCGCAGCAGGTACTGGGCCTGGATCTTGATGTCCGAGACCGTACCGCCCAGGCCCGCGGAGCCCTGGTGCATCATGATGTCGGTGTGCGGCAGGGCGAAGCGCTTGCCGGCGGTGCCGCCGGTCAGCAGGAACTGGCCCATCGAGGCCGCCATGCCCATGCCGATCGTGACCACGTCGTTCGGGATGTACTGCATGGTGTCGTAGATCGCCATGCCGGCCGTCACCGAGCCGCCGGGGCTGTTGATGTAGAGGTAGATGTCCTTGTCCGGATCGGCGGCGAGGAGCAGCAGCTGTGCGGTGATCTTGTTGGCGATGTCGTCGTCAACCTGCTGGCCGAGGAAGATGATCCGCTCGCCGAGCAGCCGGTTGTAGACCTGGTCGCCGAGGCCACCACCGATGGAAGGCTCGCCGGCGGCGGAGGGCATCAGATTCGTCACGTATCCACCTGCTCGTCTTACGACGGCGCCGGGCCGTCTCATTGTTCTGCCTTTCATGGACCCTAACGCGAGGGTCCCTTCGGGGAATCCCGGAGATGGTGGTGTTCGCCGGGGGCGTAGCGCTCCGCTTGGGCGCCGGTGCGGTTCGTGGAGGGTGGTGCGGGTGATCGTCGGGGGGCGGGTGCGTGGGGGTTGTTCGGGCAGTTCCCCGCGCCCCTTGCGGAACTGCCCCCGGGGTACGACAGAGGGCCCCCGGGAGACACTCCCCAGGGGCCCGTCCACGTCGTCAGGGGCGCCGTAGGGCCCGCTCAGCCCTCGGCGTTCTCCTCGGAGGTCTCCGACGCCTCGGCGGCCTCGGTCTCCTCCTCGTCCTCCAGGTCGACGATCTCGCCGTTGGTGTCCTTCACCGTGGCGGCCTCGACCACGACGGCCAGGGCCTTGCCGCGGGCGACCTCGCCGACCAGGAGCGGCACCTGGCCGCCCTCGACGACGGCCTGGGCGAACTGGTCGGGGGACATGCCGGAGGACGCCGCACGCCGCATGAGGTGCTCGGTGAGCTCCTCCTGGTTGACGTTGAGCTGCTCCTTCTTGACCAGCTCGTCCAGGACGAACTGGGTCTTGATGCCCTTGACCGCGGCCTCGCGGGTCTCGGCGTCGAACTCCTCGGCGGTCTTGCCCTGGATCTCCAGGTACTTGTCGAGGGTCAGGCCCATCTGGGCGAGCTGGTGGTGCTCCAGGTTGTGCTTGCGGGTGTTGATCTCGTCCTCGAGCAGCTTCTCGGGGACCGGGACCTCGACCAGCTCGAGGAGCTTCTCCAGGACCCGCTCCTGGGCCTGGGTGGCCTGGTCGAACTGCTTCATGTCGGCCAGGCGCTTGCGGCTGTCGGCCTTCAGCTCGTCCAGGGTGTCGAACTCGGAGGCGAGCTGCGCGAACTCGTCGTCCAGCTCGGGCAGTTCACGGGCGGCGACCTGGGTGACCTTGACGGTGACCTCGGACTCCTTGCCGGCCGCCGAGCCGCCCTTGAGCTCGGAGGTGAAGGTGGCCTCGCCACCGGCCTCCAGGCCCTTCACGGCGTCGTCGATGCCGTCCAGCAGCTCACCGGAGCCGATGGTGTAGGAGACGCCGTTGGCGATTCCGTCCTCCAGCACCTCGCCGTCGACCTTGGCCTGCAGGTCGATGGTGACGACGTCGCCGTCCTCGGCGGCGCGCTCGACCGGGGAGGTGGAGGCGAAGCGCTCGCGCAGCTGCTCGACCGACTTCTCGATGTCCTCGTCGGTGACCTCGACGGCGTCGACCTCGACCTCGATGCCGGAGTAGTCCGGGATCTCCAGGGCCGGGCGGATGTCGACCTCGGCGGTGAAGTTCAGCGTCTCGCCGTCCTTCAGCTCGGTGATGTCGACCTCGGGCTGGCCCAGCGGGCTGAGCTCGGCCTCGTTGACCGCCTCGGTGTAGAACTTCGGAAGCGCGTCGTTGACGGCCTCCTCCAGCACGGCGCCACGACCGAACCGCTGATCGATGACCCGGGCCGGGATCTTGCCCTTGCGGAAGCCCTTCACCGTGACCTGCTGGTTGATCTTCTTGTACGCCGCGTCGAGGCTGTCCTTGAGCTCCTCGAAGGGCACCTCGACAGTGAGCCGAACCCGGGTCGGGTTCAGGGTCTCCACGGCGCTCTTCACGGTTCGGTCTCCTTGTGGCTGACTTCTTGGTTTCTGCCGGAGCCAGACTGGTCCGGCGGATTCGCCGCCCGGAGGAGTTCGTAGGCCGAGTGGGCCGGGACACACGGGCGCGCAGCTTGCATAGTAACCGCAGCCGGTCAGCGCCCCAAAAGGCGATCATCACGACGTCGTGAGCAGGTGCGTGAGCAAGTGGTCGGGGTGGCGGGATTTGAACCCACGGCCTTCCGCTCCCAAAGCGGACGCGCTACCAAGCTGCGCCACACCCCGTCTGGTGCGACACGTAGGCTACATGGCCCGGCCGGTTACGTCGGCCGCATTGTCCGAGGCGGCACGCGCGAGGGCTCCGGGGATCAACTCGTTGGCCTCGACGGCGGGCGACCCGCTACGATGCCTGCAGTGCCGCGGTGACCGACCTGCGGCGCACTGTTGCGGGCGTAGCTCAATGGTAGAGCCCTAGTCTTCCAAACTAGCTACGCGGGTTCGATTCCCGTCGCCCGCTCTGACGACTCAGGGCCAGGTCAGAGGATTATTCCTCCGCCTGGCCCTGATGCATTTCCGATCTTCGCTCGGACCTACGTGCCCGTTGCGTGTCCGTTCGGATTCTGATCGTGCTTGTGTGCCTGCTCGACGACCGCGCTCACAGCCTGTCCGATCAGACGCTCTCGCTCGGCCGTGGCGTGCTGGTACATCAGTGCGGCGCGAGCGCTGCTGTGGCCCCCGCGCGTAGTGGAGATGGGAAACAGGCGACACCGCGGATCCCCGATGGGTGTGTATCGTGGACAGCCGCGAAGGGGAGTAGCCCCGCAATACCGGTCATCGACACACTGGAGCCCAGCGACGGGTTCCCGGTGACCGGGCCCGTATCAGTCTGTGCGGGTGGGCGAGACCTTCGGCCCTTTGTCGATGACGTATGCGTGTCGGCGGGGTCGAAGCTGCCGCCATCTCCCTCGCGCGGTCGTCCTCGAAGCCCCTGCTGATGCGGGAAGGCTGGACGAGACCGGTGATTCACTTCGTTCTGTTGATCGCCTGTGCGGTGGCGATCTATCTGTCCTGCGAGTGGTTCGTCAACGCCGTGGAATGGCTCGGCGAGCGCCTCAACGTGGGCAGGATGGCGGTCGGCACGATCCTGGCCGCCTTCGGCACCGCGCTGCCCGAGTCCGTTGTCACGCTCGTGGCGGTCACCACCGGCGCCACCACGGAGGCCAAGGACGTCGGTGTGGGTGCCGCGATGGGCGGTCCGCTGGCTCTTGCCACGGTCGCCTATGGCGTGACCGGCGCAATGCTGCTGCTCAGGCGTCGCAAGGAACACGAGACCTCGCTGGTTGCCGTGAGTGCCGGAGGCCCCCCGGAGCTCGGCCCGCAGCCCTCCGGTTCCGAGCAGGCGCTCGGCACTGCCAAGGACATGAAGCGGCTGGCAAAGGACCAGAAATGGTTCCTGCCGATCTTCATGGTCAAGGTAGGGCTTGGCCTGGTCGCCTTCGCCTTCAAGCCCGCGCTCGGCCTGCTGTTCTTCGCCGCGTACGCGGTCTACTTCTGGCGGGAGATCCGTGGCGGCCAGGACGAGGAAGGCGAAGAGGAGGAGCTGGAGCCGCTGAAGTTCCAGCCCAAGGCCGCATCCCCCGCCACCTGGGCAGTGGTCGCCCAGACGCTTGTCACGTTGGTGGTGATCTTCTTCGCGTCGCAGCTGTTCGTGAAGCAGCTGGACGCCATCGGTCCGATGCTCGGCCTGCCCGCCGCGGTGACCGCCTTGCTGCTGTCCCCGATCGCCACCGAGCTGCCGGAGATCATGAACGCTGTGATCTGGGTACGCCAGGGCAAGACCAAGCTGGCGCTGGCCAACATCTCCGGCGCCATGATGATCCAGGCCACCGTCCCCTCCGGCCTGGGCCTGCTGTTCACCCGCTGGCACTTCGACGGCGCCCTGCTGTGGTCCGGACTGATCACCATGGCGGCGATCGTCTACCTGCTGCTGACCATGCGCGCCCACAAGCTCACCCCGGCACGCCTCGCCATGGCGGGCGGCTTCTACGTGGCCTTCGCGCTGGGTCTCGTCCCTATCCTCAGCTGACTGGGCCCCAGACGACCTGGGTGGCGACGGCGCCTGCGGTGTCCGGGCCCATGCCGTCCGTGTTGTCGGCGACGACCGTCTTCCAGGCCGCCTTGCCGGTGGCCGTGTCGAGGGACTGGACGGTGTAGCGGGTCCGGATGCCGTTGTGCTTCGACATGCCGGTCTCGTCGGCACCGATGGCGTACACGCCGCCGGGGCGGGTGCCGATGATCGTGCCGCCGTCGGGGCTCAGGGACACGGGCGTGGCGTCCATGGGCAGGGCCCAGGGGTCGCGGCCGTCGGCGAGGGCGAACCGGGCGGCCATGATGCCGTCGCCGGCGCACACCAGGGACGTCCGCGAGGTGACGCACCCGGTGAAGGGGCTGCTGCCGATCGCGTTGTTCGGGATCTTGCCCGCCGGGTCCCCGGCCTGCCGGTGCCGGGCGCGCCAGCCGGCCGGCAGGACGTGCGGGGGTGCCCTTGCCGCCGCCGTCGTGGGCCAGGACGACGGTGCTGGTGGCGGCCACTGCGGTCAGTACGGCGGCGGCCGCGAGGAGTACCTGCCGGCGGCGGCGCCCGGGGGCGGGCTCGGTGCCCGCGGCGGACGGGTCCGGGCCGGACGGGGCCGGGCCGGCGTCCGGGGCGCGGTCGGGCAGCCGGCCGTCGCGGAGGAAGGACAGGAGCTCGTCGGGGGTCGGGCGGGTCTTGGGGTGCTTCTCCAGGCAGAGGCGGATGAACGGGAGCAGCGGGTCCGGGACGCCGTCGAGGCCGGGGGTGCCGTCGACGACGCGGGTCGCCGTCTCCCAGGGGCTCACGCCGTCGAAGGAGCCGCGCCGGGTGGCGGCGTACACGAGGACCGCGCCGAGGGAGAAGACGTCGGTGGCCGGGCCGACCTCGTGCGGGGAGGTGAACTGCTCGGGGGACATGAAGGGCGGGGTGCCCATCACCCGGCCGGTCTGGGTCAGGGCGTCGGCGGCGGTGGACTCGGCGGCGCGGGAGACGCCGGAGTCGATGACGCGCGGGCCGTCCTCGGCAAGCATGACGTTGGCCGGTTTCAGGTCCCGGTGGACGACTCCGGCGCGGTGGACGTCGCGCGGGGCCTCGGCGAGGCCGGCGGCGAGTTCGCGCAGCCGGTCCGGGGACAGCGGGCCGTGGCGGCGGACGTGGGTGCCGAGGTCCTCGCCGGGGATGTAGAGCGTGGCCATCCAGGGGCGCGGGGCGTCGGCGTCCGCGTCCACCACGGGGGCCGTGAAGGCGCCGCTGACCTGGCGCGCGGCCGCTACCTCGCGGCTGAACCGATGCGGAACTCGTCGTCGGCGTACTGGTCGTGGACGACCTTGCCCGCGAGCCGGCGGCCGAGGCGGACCGGGCGAGGTAGACCACGCCCATGCCACCGCTGCCGAGGCGGTCCTCGATGCGGTAGCCGCCGATCTCCGCCGGGTCCGTGTCGCGCAGCGCCATCCCCGTACGCCCCCGTTGTGTGAAGTTGTTCAGCGTCTGAAGCCGTTCAGCGCGTTCCGGTCCGCCGGCGCCGCTCCGGTCAGAACTTGATCGAGCTGATGGAGTCCGCTATCGAGTTCAGGAAGCGGTCGATGGACGGGGCCATGCCGGTCGAGGCGAGGAAGAACCCGAAGAGGACCGCGACGATCGCGGGGCCCGCCTTGATGCTCCCCCCTCTCAGGAGCACTACAAGGATGATCGCCAACAGCACCACCACAGACAGTGAAATGGCCACAACTGATCACACCCTCGGTCGGTCCGCTCTCCCGGCCCGGGGGTACGTCCCGCGCACCCCCGCCAGAACCATCGTGCCACCAACCCGGCCCGGTCATGCGGCCCGTGACACAACGTCGGACATCCGGCCGACGCGGACGATCGGCCGCGGAGTAATTCGACCGGGCCGCCCGCACATGACTCCCCCGGGAATTACGCGACTTCGTTTCCGCCTCCACACATCCTGTGCGCAGGTAATTCGAATTGATGACACAGAGACGCCGTATGCCCCATTTAGTCGGGATGAATCGGGACATCGAGGGTGAGTTGACGACCTCTGTGTGCGCACCATCACGTAGACAGAGATGCCGAGTTCTGTAAATGAGTGGGTACCCGAAGGCGTTAACCAGGAATGACTGCGAGGGTTTTACGAAATCCCACAGACGACGCTAGGGTGCCTGAGATGTTTGACGCCGCCTCCCCCTCCGGCCAGAACCGCAGGCCGCTCCCCCCGGCACAGTCGCCGGCGGACGGAGTGCCCAGTCCGCGTACCCCGCTGAGTACGCAGGCGCAGCAGACGAAGGCGGACAGACCCGGCAAACAGCACGACGACGCACAGCGCGACGGCAAGCAGCACGGCGGCAGGCAGCGCGACTCGTTCTTCGACAACGCCAAGTACCTGGCGATCGTGCTCGTCGCCATGGGGCACTCGTGGGAGCCGCTGAAAAGCGACAGCCGGATCCTGGAGGGCGTGTACACGGTCGTGTACTCCTTCCACATGCCGGCGTTCATCATCATCTCCGGCTTCTTCTCGCGCAGTTTCGACATGCGCCCGGACCGGCTGAAGCGGCTGATCACCGGTGTCGTGGTGCCGTACGTCCTCTTCGAGACCGCGTATCCGACGTTCAAGAACCTGATCACGGGCTCGCACGAGGAGATCAGCCTCCTCGATCCCTGGTACCTGACCTGGTTCCTGGTCGCGCTGTTCATCTGGCGGCTGACGACGCCGATCTGGAAGCTGGTGCGCTCGCCGTTCGCGGTCGCCCTCGGCATCGCCATGCTGGCGTCCGTCACCCCGAACATCGGTGACGACCTCGATCTGCAGCGCGTCCTGCAGTTCCTGCCGTACTTCGTGCTCGGCCTGTGCATGAAGCCCGAGCACTTCCAGCTGGTGCGCCGCCGCTCGGTGCGGATCGCCGCGGTGCCGGTGTTCGCCGCCGCGCTGGCCGTCGGCTGGTGGGCGGTGCCGCGCATGAACACCGCGTGGTTCTACCACCGGGACTCCGCACAGGAGCTGGGCGCACCCTGGTGGAGCGGCCCGGTGATGACGCTCGCCATGATGGGCTGCTCGCTGCTGCTGACGGCCTGCTTCTTCGCCTGGGTGCCGCGCCGGAGGATGTGGTTCACGGCACTCGGCGCGGGCACCCTGTACGGCTATCTGCTGCACGGCTTCCTGGTGAAGTTCGCCGACTACCGCGGCTGGTTCGACCACCCCTGGCTGCACCGCCCGCTCGGCGAGATCCTGGTGACCCTCGCCTTCGGCGCCGCCGTCACCCTGCTGTGCACCAAGCCCGTGCAGCGCGTCTTCCGGTTCGCGATGGAGCCGAAGATGGAGTGGGCGTTCAAGCAGGACGCGGCGGAACTGGCCCGCGAGCGGCAGCGCAAGGAACGTGAGCGCGAGAAGGTCAGCGCCTAGGACCTCGCCCCGACTCCCCCGGACCGAGAAGTACGCGCATCCGGGCGTACTTCCCGGTCAGTCGTTTCCGGGTCGGCTCGTCCAGGACCGCCAGCCGCTCCGGGTCGGCGTTGTGCGCCAGGTCGGCCTCCTTCACCAGCCGCGCGCCGTCCGTGGCGAGGATGCGCCCCGCGTACGCCTCCGGCTCCTCCCCCGGCCGCTTGGTGAGGGCGTCCACGATGGCCTTGGTACGGGCGCTCAGGGCCGCCTGTTCCAGCCACTGACGGGTGAGCGCGGCGTCCTCGACGGCGTCGTGCAGCCAGGCCGCCGCGATCTGTTCCGCGTCCCCGCCCCGGGCGCGCACTCCGGCGGCGACGGCGGCGAGATGTTCGGCGTACGGCCGTCCCGCCTTGTCGGTCTGGCCCTCGTGGGCGGCGCGGGCGAGGGCCTCGACCTCGGCGAGCGTGAGCCGTGTCATCGGGTCAGCGGCGTCGGCCGGCGGCAGATCAGGAGCAGGGCCCGGTCGTCGTTGACGTCCTTCGCCACCGCCTCGATGAGATGCCAGGCGGCCCCGTGGAAGCCGCCGGCGACATAGCGGTCGGCCTCGCCGGTGAGCCGGTCGATGCCCTCCACGATGTCGCGGTCGGAGGTTTCCACCAAGCCGTCCGTGAACAGCATCAACACATCCCCGGGCCGCAGCGAGCCCTTCACGGAGTCGAACTGCGCGCCGTCGTACACACCCAGCAGCGGCCCCTCGGCGGCCTTCTCCTCCCAGCGTCCGCTGCCCGCGCTGAGCTGCAGCCCCGGCGGATGGCCGGCGGAGTACAGCTCGTAGTCGCCGGAGTCGAGGTCCAGGACGAGATGGATGGAGGTGGCGAAGCCCTCGTCCCAGTCCTGGCGGAGGAGGTAGCCGTTCGCGGCGGGAAGGAAGGCGTGCGGGGGAAGGGAGCCCAGGAGGCCCCCGAAGGCGCCGGACAGCAGCAGGGCGCGCGACCCCGCGTCCATGCCCTTGCCGGACACGTCCGTGAGCACGACCTCCAGCGTGCGGCCGCCGTTGGTCCGGGCCGCGACCACGAAGTCCCCGGAGAAGGACTGCCCGCCGGCCGGCCGCAGCGCCATCTCGTGGTGCCAGCCCTGCGGCAGCTTCGGCAGCTTGCTCTGCACCCGGATCCGCTCGCGCAGGTCGAACAGCATGGTGCCGCCGCGCCGCCAGGGCACCCCGACCCGGCTGCGGAACTGCGCGGTCAGCAGCCCGAAGAAACCGCAGGCGGCCACGACCAGCACCACACCCGGAGTGACCCGCGACGGGCCCTCGGTGTACGGGCCGAGCCGTACCGACTCCACGATCAGCGCGGTGGCCCCCGCCGCGTACAGGCCGAGCAGGCTCGCCGGGCGCAGCAGCAGGCCGCCGGCGATGATCGGCAGCACCAGGGTGGCCGGGGAGCACCACACCGAGTCGACCAGGGTCATGGCCATGAGGACGGGGATGGTGAGCAGCAGTCCGGCGAACGCGATCCAGTCGGAGCCGTCGCCGCGGAAGTAGTCCACGGCGCTTCTGCGCAGGCCGGTGCGGGCCCGGTGCCACTGCATCTTCCACCGGGCCGTGAACGTCTCGGCCTTCGCGCGCCGCTCTCGTCCTGCTGCCATTAGTTCGCGACCCTATCCATCGGACCGGCTGCTTGGCACGGGAGGTCCCACTTGTCCCTCGTGCGAGGCTCGACTTCGCGGTTCGTCGTGGGTTCGTCGTCGGTTCGTCCCCACAGTGAACGGCACGCGAGGCCATCGCGCCGCCGTCCGGGGGAAATTCGCTGGCTCGTCCCGCGGCGCCCTGGTACGCATGGCTCATGGGGACTGACCGGGAAACCGAGTTGCGGGTGCTGCGCGAGTCCGACTGGGACCGGTGGTACGACGTCCTGTACCGCGCCTTCGGCGCCCAGGCGGCACCCCCGGAGGAGCGCGAACTGGACAAATCCCTCACCGAGTTCGACCGGTCCCTGGCCGCATGGGACGGGGACGAGGTCGTCGGCACGACGGGGGCGTTCAGCTTCCGGATCACCGTGCCGGGCGGGGCCGCGGTCCCGGCGGCCGGCGTGACCATGGTGAGCGTGGCGGCCACCCACCGGCGGCGCGGGGTGCTGACCTCCATGATGCGCCGGCAGCTGGACGACGTACGGGCGCTGGGTGAGCCGCTCGCGGTGCTGACCGCGTCCGAGCCCGCGATCTACGGCCGCTTCGGGTACGCCGCGGCCACCTTCCGTACTGCCGCCGAGATCGACACGAGCCGGGTGACGCTGTCCCTGCCGCCCGGCGTGGACGACGTGCGCCTGCGCTACGCGGCGCCCGCGGACGTCCTCGACGCCTGCGAGGCGGTCTACGCGGCGCTGGTGCCGCTGCGGCCCGGGATGCTGGCCCGGCAGCCCGGCTGGGAGCGGGTCGCTCTCCTCGACCCCGAGAGCGAGCGGGGCGGGGCGTCGGCGCTGCAGTGCGCGGTCGCCGAACGGGACGGCGAGGTCACGGGATACGTCCGCTTCAGCACCAAGATCGGCTGGGGCGAGAGCGGGCACGACGGCACGGTGCACCTGAAGGACCTGGCCGCGCTCGATCCCGTCACCGAGGCGGCGCTGTGGCGGTTCCTGTTCGGCATCGACCTGATGACCACGCTGTCGGTGCGATCGCGACCGCTCGACGACGCCTGGCGCTACCTGGTCTCGGACCCCCGCCGCTGCCGGCCGCGCCTGAAGGACGACGCGTACGTGCGTCTCGTCGACGTGGGTACGGCACTGTCGGCGCGCACGTATCAGGCACCCGTGGACGTCGTGCTGGAGGTGGAGGACACCTTCTGCCCGTGGAACGCGGGGCGCTGGCGCCTGACCGGGGACACGAAGGGCGCGTCCTGCGAGCGTACGACCGACGCCGCCGATCTCTCGCTCTCCGTACGGGAGTTGGGCGCGTCCTACCTCAGCGGCGTGACGCTGCTGTCGCTCGCGGCGGCCGGACGGGTACGGGAGCTGCGGCCGGGGGCGCTGACGGAGGCGTCGGTGGCGTTCGGCTCACCGGTGGCCCCGTGGCTGCCGCACGGCTTCTAGTGCCCGGTCACCTCCGCTGACAGGTGGGGCACCAGAAGAGATTGCGGGCGGCGAGGCCGGCGGTGCGGATCTCGGCGCCGCAGATGTGGCAGGGCAGGGTGGCGCGGCGGTAGACGTACACCTCGCCGCCGTGGTCGTCCACGCGCGGTGGCCGGCCCATGGTCTCCGGGGTGTGCTCGGCCCGGACCGTGTCGATCCGGTTCTTCCGGACCCCTTCGTGCATCAGCTCGACGAGGTCGGCCCATAGGGCGCCCCACTCGGCGCGGCTGAGGTCCTTGCCCGCGCGGTACGGGTCGATGCCGTGCCGGAACAGAACCTCGGCGCGGTAGACGTTGCCGACGCCGGCGACGATCTTCTGGTCCATGAGCAGCGCGGCGATCGTCGTACGGCTGCGGGAGATCCTGCGGTACGCCGTCTGCGGGTCGGCGTCCTCGCGGAGCGGGTCGGGGCCGAGGCGGGCGTGTACGGCCTGCTTCTCGGCGTCGGTGATCAGTGCGCAGGTGGTGGGACCGCGGAGGTCCACGTACGCCGTGTCGTTCGCGAGCCGGAGCCGGACGGTGCCGGTCGGCGGGGGTGCGGGGGCGTCGCCGAAGCCGACCTTGCCGAAGAGGCCGAGGTGGATGTGGACCCAGTCGGTGTCCCGGAAGCGGAGGAAGAGGTGCTTGCCGTGGGCTTCGGTGGCCGTCAGTTCCGCGCGGTCCAGGAGCGCGGCGGCGTCGGAGAACTTGCCCTGGGGGCTGGTGACGCGCGGGGCCGTGCCCTGGAAGCGCTCGGCGTAGTCCTGGGCCAGCCGGTGGATGGTGTGCCCTTCCGGCACGGCAGGGGTGTCCTTTCCTTCGCTTTTCGCCCACCCGCCCACGCGTCTCGCTGGATCGAGAGGTGACCGAACAGGCCGGAGCGGCCCGGGGCCGGAGCCCTGAGACGGCGCCGTTTCAGCCGACCGAGACGGCCGGACGGGTGGGCAAGACCGGGGTGCGGGGCGGAGCCCAGGGAGGGCACCCCCTGGGGCTCTGCTCCCAGGGGGTGCTTTGCCTAGCCCTGCGGGTGGTGCGCCGGGATCGGCGGCAGGTCACCCGTCGTCTCGTACGCCGACAGCATGTCGATCCGCCGGATGTGACGCTCGTCACCGGAGAACGGCGTGTTGAGGAAGACCTCGACGAACTTCGTCGCCTCCTGCGTGCTGTGCATGCGCGCACCCACGGCCACCACGTTGGCGTTGTTGTGCTGCCGCCCCAGCGTCGCGGTCTCCTCGCTCCAGGCCAGCGCCGCCCGCACGCCCTTCACCTTGTTCGCGGCGATCTGCTCACCGTTGCCGGAGCCGCCGATCACGATGCCGAGGGCGTCGGGGTCCGCGGCCGTCCGCTCGGCGGCGCGGAGGCAGAAGGGCGGGTAGTCGTCCTGGGCGTCGTAGATGTGCGGTCCGCAGTCGACGGGCTCGTGACCCGCCGCCTTGAGCCACTCGACGAGGTGGTTCTTGAGTTCGTAGCCAGCATGGTCGGAGCCGAGATACACGCGCATGCCACGAGTGTGACACGCCCCATTCCGGGCAGCAGCCTCGGGTGGCGGCACCTCGCCGGCCCCCGAGGAACCCTCGCCAGACCTCGGAAAATGTGACCAGGACCATAGAACCTCAAGGGAACCTCAAGTAACGATATGGATTCAGAGGTTCCCGAATCCGTTCGCCTCGGATTCACTGGACCGACTCGTACACCGCTCATACGAGCTGCTCCTCCTGGCGCAAAGGAAATCCGTCCAATGACCCCTGGTTCGGGCCTCCAAGCAGGACTCAAGAACCGCCACCTGACGATGATCGCGATCGGTGGTGTCATCGGAGCCGGCCTCTTCGTCGGTTCCAGCTCCGGTATCGCCACCGCGGGACCGGGCATCCTCCTGTCCTACGCCCTCGTCGGCACCCTCGTCGTCCTCGTGATGCGCATGCTCGGCGAGATGTCCGCCGCCAACCCCACCTCGGGCTCCTTCTCCGCGCACGCCGACCGTGCGCTCGGCCGCTGGGCCGGGTTCTCCATCGGCTGGCTCTACTGGTTCTTCTGGGTCGTCGTGCTGGCCGTCGAGGCCACCGCCGGCGCCAAGATCCTCTCGGGCTGGGTGCCGGGCATCCCGCAGTGGGGCTGGGCGCTCATCGTGATGACCGTGCTCACCGCGACCAACCTGGTCTCCGTCGGCTCCTACGGCGAGTTCGAGTTCTGGTTCGCCGGTATCAAGGTCGTGGCGATCGCCGCGTTCATCGCCATCGGTCTGCTGGCCGTGTTCGGCGTACTGCCGGGCGTGCACGCGGACAAGGCTTCCTTCGGCAACCTCACGAATCACGGTGGGTTCCTGCCACACGGGCCCGGCTCGATCCTCACCGGTGTTCTGCTGGTCGTCTTCTCGTTCATGGGCAGCGAAATCGCCACCCTGGCGGCCGGTGAGTCGGAGGACCCGCAGCGTGCGGTCACCAAGTCCACCAACAGCATCATCTGGCGTATCGGCGTCTTCTACCTCGGCTCGATCCTCATCGTGGTCTCGCTGGTGCCGTGGAACGACCCGTCCATCGCGAAGCAGGGCTCGTACGTCGCCGCGCTGGACTCGCTCGGCATCCCCAACGCCGGTCAGATCATGAACGTCATCATCCTGACCTCGGTGCTGTCCTGTCTCAACTCCGGCCTGTACACGGCCTCCCGCATGGCGTTCTCGCTCGGCCAGCGCGGTGACGCCCCGAAGGCGTTCGCCCGCACCACCTCCCGGGGCGTGCCGATGGCGGCGATCCTGTCGTCCGTCGTCTTCGGCTTCGTGGCGGTCTTCTTCAACTACAAGTACCCGGACTCCGTCTTCCTCTTCCTGCTCAACTCCAGCGGGGCGGTGGCCCTGTTCGTATGGCTGGTCATCTGCTTCTCGCAGCTGCGGATGCGCAGGATCATCCAGCGGGAGGCACCGGAGAAGCTCGTCGTGAAGATGTGGCTGTACCCATATCTGACCTGGGCCACGGCCGCGCTGATCGTGTTCGTCCTGGGTTACATGCTCACCGACACAGAGGGCGCGAGCAGCGGGCGCAAGACGGTGCTGCTGTCGGTTGCGGTGGCGGCGGTCGTGGTGGTGATCGCTGTGGTGAAGCAGCAGATCGAGTCCCGCCGTGCCGCGACGGCCCCCGCCGCCGTCGAGCCGGCCGAGAAGGTCACCACCGGCTGACGTCACCGACCCGGCCGCGGGACATGGCCGCATAACCTGACGGCACCTGTCAGGTTATGCGGCCATGCCGCATGCCATGACCTCTGTGGACGACGCCCTGGACCTGGCCCTCCTCCGCCCCGGCGACGCCGGTTACGGCGCCGAACTCGCCGGTTTCCAGCTCGGCTTCGCCCAGCGGCCGGCGGCGATCGTGCCCGCCCGCTCGGCGGCCGACGTGGTGGCCGCCGTACGGTACGCGGCGGCCGAGGGCCTGCCCGTCGGGGTGCAGGCGACCGGGCACGGGCTGCCCGGCGGCTACGAGGGCGGGCTGCTCGTCAGCACCCGGCGGATGGACCGGGTCGTGGTCGACCCGGAGGCCCGTACCGTCCGGGTGCAGGCCGGGGTGCGCTGGAGGCAGGTGGTCGCGGCCGCCGAGCCGTACGGGCTGGCGCCGTTGAACGGGTCGGCGCCGAGCGTGGGCGCGGTGTCGTACACCCTGGGCGGCGGACTCGGCGTCCTCGCCCGCGAGTTCGGCTACGCGGCCGACCATGTGCGGTGGCTGGAGCTCGTCACCGCCGACGGGGAACCGCGGCACGTCACCGCCGGCTCCGACCCCGAGCTGTACTGGGCACTGCTCGGCGCCGGGCAGAACCTGGGGATCGTGACCGACCTGGAGATCGGGCTCGTACCGGTGCGGACGCTGTACGGCGGCTCGCTCGCCTTCGACGGGCGCGCGGTGGACCCGGCGGCCGTGCTGCGGGCGTACGAGGCCTGGACGCGGACCGTGCCCGACGGGCTGACCTCGTCCTTCGCCGCCGTGCCGTACCCGGACCTGCCCGCCCTGCCCCCGCACCTGCGCGGCACGTACGTCGTCTCGGTCCGGGTCGCCCACACCGGAGCCGACGGCGAGCGGATCGTCGCCCCGCTGCGGGAGATCGGGCCGGTGTTCGCGGACTCCCTGCGCGAGATGCCGTACGCCGAGAGCCACACCATCCACAGCGACCCGGACTTCCCGCACACCTACTACGGCGACAGCGCGGTGCTGCGGGAACTGGACGTGGAGCGGGCCGGTGAGCTGCTGCGGGCGACCGGGCCGGAGGCGGGCCTGATGTGTGTCGTGCAGGTCAATCACCTGGGCGGCGCGCTCGCCCGGCCGGCGCCGAACGCGGTGCCGTACCGCGACGGGCGGTTCCTGCTGCGGCTGTTGACGGTCGGGGAGCGGGAGCGGGCCCGGGCCGTGCTGGACCCGGCGTTCGCGCTGCTGGCCGAGGTCGCCCTCGGGCGGTCCCTCAACTTCGCCTTCGGCGCCGGGGACAGGAACACCGGCTTGTACGACCCCGAAACGCTCAAGAGGCTCGCCCGGGTCAAGGAGACCTACGACCCGGAGAACCTCTTCCGCAGGAACTACGGCGTCTAGTGTCCTGAGTCTTTATTTCGCTATTGAAGTAGGCTGGGCTCATGGCGCGTATGGGTCGGCCGACGGTCGAGGTGGTCCTGACGGACGAGGAGCGAGGAACGCTGCTGCGCTGGTCGCGGCGGGCAACGTCCTCGCAGGCTCTGGCGTTGAGGTGCCGGATCGTACTCGCGTGCGCTGATGGCGGCTCGAACACCGCGGTGGGGGCAGAGCTTGGGGTCCATCCGGTCACTGTGGCCAAGTGGCGTAAGCGGTTCGCGGCCGACCGGCTTGAGGGTCTGTCCGACGAGCCGCGGCCCGGTCCGCCCCGCACGGTCAGCGATGAGAAGGTCGAGGAGGTGGTCGTGCGGACGCTGGAGACCACTCCGAAGAACTCCACGCACTGGTCGACACGGGAGATGGCCGCGGCCAGTGGCCTGAGCCAGTCCACCGTGTCGCGGATCTGGCGGACCTTCGGCCTCAA
>NZ_JBFAWG010000062.1:0-40205 GCF_040680215.1 Streptomyces sp. NPDC052107 | reverse complement strand
GGCTGGCGGCTCCTGTCGTTCAGTACCAGGGCACGAAGGCGATTGGCTCCCAAGGCTGAGCAACGCTCAGGCTCGCTAAGCCAATCAGAGACGCTGAGCCCTGCGCCAGGGAGCGTGGCCGGTTGACCGGCAGCCAGGGAACGTGGCCGGTTGACCGTGCCAGGGGCGACCCGGCGCCAGGGGCGTTCGCTCCCCGCGCCCCCAAGCCGAGGGCAGGGGCCGGCCGGTCGGGCGGGGGCCCGGTGTGCGGGGGCCGGAGGCTCCCCACGCCTCCAGGGCCGACGGCGGGCGCCGGCTGGTCAGGCCGTGCGACCCGGCGCGCAGCGGCGCCGGACGCTCCCCGCGCCTCCAGGGCCAAGGGCCAGGGCCGGCTGGTCGGACCGGCGCGCGGGGGCCGGACTCTCCCGGCGCCCGCCCGGCCAGGACGGCGGCGGGCTGCACGGCGGGATCGGGATCCTTTGCGGCGGCTTCTGTGGCACGGGATCCGTGAAGCCGGGACCGGCTCGCGCCGAAGCACAGAATCACCGACCCGCCGACGGCGCGTCGCCCGAAGGGCCGCTCGGGTCACCGGCTCACCGCCGGCCGCCACGGTCCTCCCCTGTCACCGGCCCTCTCAGACCCGCAGGCCGGCCGGGCCACGAGGGCATCGGAGCCACTCTTCTTCCGATCACTCCGCGACGTGCCCGCCATTGCCTCGGTGATCACCCACGCGTCCCCGGTGCGCCCGCGAGGCAGCGTCCTGAACGCCCGGAGCGTGCCGTCCTCTCCCCCACCACGACATACACGGCGCCCGCTCCAGCAACCGCCCTCCGGCCGCCCAGGTCGCGGCGGGCCTGGCGAGATGGTCGACGAGCGCCGCCCTCTCACGTCCCCGAACCGACGCTCGCCCCGTCCACGACCCGACACTCGTCCCCACGCCCGTACCATCCACGATCCGACGCGCGCCCACGTCCACGAACCGACAACGTCCCCGCGCCCGCCCGTCCACGATCCGGCGCCCGTCGCGGCGCCGCAGAGTCACGAGCCGACTCGAGTCGCTCGCCCCCCACCGCCACGGGCCGACCGGCTCGCCTGCCCCCACCGCGACGGGCCGACCGACTCGCCCGCCCCTCACCACCACGGGCCGACCGACTCGCGGCGCGTCGGTCCTCAGAACGACAGCCCCGTCACCGCCGCGCCGCCACAGCCGCGCACGTCGCCCCCCGTCCCCGGCCCCTCAGAGCCACGGCCGCACATTTTCCCGGCAGCGGCAGCGGGAACGGTGGCGGACCGCTCGGCACAGGAGGCGGAACGCCTGGAACAGGGTCAGGGGCCAGAGCAACGCGAAGCACCACAGCAGTGCGGGGTCCGAGGTGCGGACGCCCATGACGGCCACGAACGCCGAGGCGATGCCCAGCAGCAGGACCGCCACCGGCAGCCATACCTCTCGATGGGGGTCGCCCATGCGGCGCGCGAACCTGCGGTCCTGCCTGAGGCGGCTCTCGATCTGCAGCAGCGCGATCCGTTCGCGCGGCGACAGCCGTACCTCGTCGTTCATCTCCCACGTCTCCCAGTCGTCCACGGCAACGGCACCTCCTCCGCCCATCGGCGGTTTCCGTCCCGGACGCCCGAGTTCCCCGGACGGCCGGGGCCGATACGGAGTCGTGACCACCCGGCGCCCTCTTTGCTGGTGCCGTATCCGGCCTCGCGGTGTTCGCGCTCTGCCTGGTCGACGCCGGACTCCCCTTCCTGCCGGGGGCGTTGCGGGTACCGGCAGTCCGGCGGTCCGCCTCGGTGAACCCTCGCTGCTCACGCTCCGAGCACAGCCATCGCGGTCCGTGACGACGTGTGTCCCCGCGTGACCGCCCTGGTCCAAGGTCGATACCGCCAATAGCTCCGTAGCCCACCCAGCTCCCGCAAGACGCACTAGTCGATATCGCCGAGAAAACGTGGTGAGCAGCCCGAGATCCGCGCGCCGGTCCGAGAGCGGCATGTCCTCGGGCCAGTGACCGCGTGCCCCGGGCCAAGCGATCAACGCCTCACGGCCGGGATCTCGAGGGCCAACATCCCGTCGTCCAGTTCCCCGCAGGAGTTCACGGGCGGACGGCAGCGCCGTGGCACAGCTCACGGGGTGGAGCCGCTGCCGATCCTCGGTCAGCCGCCGCAGCGGCGGCACCTGCCCGTGGACCACGGTGGCGGATGCCTCGCGCACCTCGGCGAGCTGCCGCAGCGGACGGGACGTCGGCAAAGGGACGGGGAGCCGTCTGGTCCAGGCGTCCGCGTGGGCTCGGAGGAGTTCGTCGGTGAGTACCCACAGCGTCGTGTGCCAGGCCGGGTCCGGCGCGAGTGCTGAGGTCACGCAGCCACACGTACTCGGCCAGGGAGCGTCCGGACCGGTGAATCTCCGTAGGCGTCCCTGATCCGCGCAGCGAGCGCGGGACGATTCCGCTGGAGCCATGCCGCGAACCGCCGTTCGCGCCGGTCCCTGTTGCCGGTTTCCGGGAGGCCCAGCGCGCCATGCGCGGTTGGCGTCAGCCAGGAGCACGGACACGGCGCTCAGTTGCGGTTCCCGGTCGTCATCCTCGCGCAGCCGCACGAGCAGTTCGGCGTCCGGTGCGCCGATCCGGCCGGTGAGCCAGGTGAGGACGGCGGCCCGGTCGGGGAAGTCCTCTGTACGTTGCCGCAGTTCCTCGGCGAGGTCCAGGTCGAGGCAGGCGAGGAGGGGCACGAGCAGTGCGCTGCCTGGGCGTTGTGAGCGCCGCTCGGCGAGGACGGCGCGAAGCTGGTACGGCGCCGCAGGTCCAGGACGGCCGTGAGGGGGCGCCTGGTGACCAGCAACGAACCGGCGAACGACGCCACCGCCAAGGCCAGGGCCTGGTCGGCGTAGCGCCCGATCGGCCCCGGCTTCAGCGGCGCCTCACGGGCAGGCGGCCCGGGCGCCGTGCGGTGAACCCTGCCGCGGCGCCGCCTGCGAGGCGCGGCTCGGCCGCGACCCAGGCGGCGGCTTCCGCGCCGGCCTCGATCGTACGAAGGGCATGCCGCAGCGTGTCGGCGCCGACTCCGGTGAGACCGCCGGAGCCCGCCTCCAGCTCCGTGAGCGAGGCCAGGAGCATGCCGGCGTTGTCGGCGCCGACCGCGTGCTGCACCAGAGGCCGCAGCCGAGGGTGGGCGTCGACGAGCGGGGCGCGCGATGCCGACCGGGATCGGCGTGCGGCGCGTCGGGCCCGCCCACGCTGCCACGGGTGCGGCAGCCACGTGCAGGGTCATCGCCCGGGCGGAACGGGGAACCGTCCCGCCCGGCACGGGATGCCCGGGCAGTCGATGCGCGACACCGCGGGCCTGCTCCACCGTCTCGACCGCCTCGATCAGGGCATCCGCGATCGTCTCGGTCTGGAACGAGCCCTCCGTGCCGACGACGGCGTGACCGAGCCCGGTGTTCACCACCGCCCACTCCATCGAGGGCCTGTCGGATGCCGCTCGACCGCCTTCACCAGCTTCGCCGCCGCCGATTCCGGTAGGTCACCGGGTGCAGACCGCGTACGGCGACGTGGGCGCGCCTTCCGAAGATCCGAACGCGGGCCCCGCTCCCTGCGGTCATGCGCCCACTCAGCGTGCACGATCCGGACCGGAACCCCGCGTTTCCATGGCAACGCCTTGCATCACCACACGCCACCGGAACCGCGCGAGAATTGAAGAGGCACACCACACCAACTCCGATGAAGGGAGGAGGGGGAATGGCCAAGACAGCGGAAACACCGCAACAGCAATCCCATGAGGGCGACGGCGCGGGTCTGCACCTGCGTATGCGCACCCTGCATCCTCCGGTGCCGATTCCGTACCTCACCAAGGAAGAGATCACCAGCACGGCCCGGGCGGCGACGGCACGCATGCCCGGTGCGCCCTCGGTCAAGGATCTCGCGTTCTACGGCGGCCTCGGAGCACTGGCCGTGGCGGGGGCACTGGAGTGGCCCGTCGCCATCGCCGTCGGCGGAGCGACCTGGCTGGTACGCAGCGGGCGGAAGGAGAAGGAGGAGAGGCAGGCAGCAGGCGCCCAGACTTAGGCGTCCAGGCGTGGGGCAGTCCGGCGCCCGGGCCGGTCGCTCGTCGGGGAGGGCCTCCGGACAAGAACCAGTGGCGCACGGCGGCGTGAGCGCTGTCGGGCGCCGGGGTGTTACACGGCGGCGCCCGATGCGAAGGCCCTCCGCAGATAAGGCGAGTAGGCGGACCACAGCTGCCACACGAGGCGCAGGATGATCGCCTCAACGAGCGCAGCGAGGAGCTTCGTTGCCACGGCTGCCAGTATCTCGGCCATGTTGGTTGACTTTCTGTTCTCGGATTGCGGATGTCCGAAACCAGACAATGCAGTCTTTTCCTGCGCCCGGAGTGCTTCAGAGGCGTACTTTCGATAGACCCCAGGTGAACATATGGTGCAAGACTGTGAAAACGACCGTTCTCCTGGCACCCGGCAGGGTCGCCGCCCAGCGCCCGAAGGTGCAGTCGGCAGCTCACGCACGGCGGCCCGGAAACTCTCCGGAGCGCCGCGAGCCGCCGCCCGGGCGCCGGACCGGATCCCGAAGGGGTGCCGTCACGGTCGAGGCGACACTCCAGGCCCGGGTGCAAGCCGGCTGAGGCGGGACAGCGCGCCGCTCAGCCAAGCGAGCGGGACGGCGGCGAGTGCGGCTGCGGCTGACGGCAGCGGCGCCGGCTCGTCGGCCCCGACCGCCTCACCGGCCACGGAGGGGAGCCAGCCCGTGTCGGCCAGGCGACAAGAGAGCGGCTTCAGAGCCGGGTGGAGGAGGGTGGCGGTGGTGATGGCCGCCAGGACGATGCCCCAGCCGACGGGGCCCAGGGGTGTGGAGCCGAAGAACCGGCTGACGCCCGGTGTCTGAATGATGCCGACGAGCACGGCGGCCGACCCGATCGTGGCGGCGAGCACCTGGCGGTCCGCGCCACCGCTGGTCAGTGTCTGAGCGAGCTGGGTGCCGACCACGGCGGCCAGCGCCGCGGTGGCGGCACGGCGTTGGGTGCCGGTGAAGCGGGCGGCCGTCCAGGCCAGCCCCGCGCCGAGAGCGGTGGTGAGCCCGCGCTGCAGCGTCTCCTCGGTGAGTGCCGTGCCCAGCGACTGGTGGGGGCCCTCCTGGAGCAGCTGTTCCCCGGTGCTCTCGGCCGGGGCGCGTACGGCGATGGAGAGCGCGGGGGCGAGGTCGGTGAGGAGGTTGACCAGCATGATCTGGCGGGCGCTCAGCGGTGACCTGCCGGCCAGCGCGGAGGCGAGGACGCTGAAGGTGACCTCACCGAGGTTGCCGCCGATCAGAATGGCCAGCGCGGTCCTGACCGAGGTCCACATCGCCCGGCCCTCGGTCAGGGCCGTGACGATCGTCTCCAGCCGGTCGTCACCGATGACCAGATCGGCGGCGGCCGTGGCCGCCGGAGTGCCACGCCGCCCCAGGGCGATGCCGACGTCGGCGAGGCGGATGGCGGGGGCGTCGTTGGCGCCGTCGCCGGTCATCGCCACCACCCGGCCCAGACGCTGGAACGCCTCTACGATGCGGACCTTGTGGCGCGGAGTGCACCGGGCGACCACACTCACCGTCGGCAGCAGCGCGTCCAGCGCGTCGTCGTCGAGCTCGTCCAACTCCGGCCCGGTACACACGGTCTGCTCCGGCTCACCGGTGACCGTGACTGCGATGGCCTCGGCGGTGGCGGCATGGTCCCCGGTGAGCAGGAGCGTGCGCACCCCGGCCGCGCGCAGCCGGGCGGTGGCCGGCGCCGCCCCGGGGCGCACCGGGTCAGCCAGCACGAGGAAACCGACGAAGACCAGGTCCTGCACCGCGTCATCGGCAAGCTCCTCGCCCGGACGCAGGGTTCGTTCGGCGACGGCGAGGACGCGGCGGCCGGCAGCGGCGAGCTCCTCGGTCGCCAGAGTGAGCGCCTTGTGCCCCGCGTCGTCCAGCACGGTCTCCGCCCCGTTCAGGCGTCTGCGCCGGCAGCGGGCCAGCACTGTCTCGGGGGCGCCCTTGATGCTGAGCAGGGTGGAGCCGGCGGTGCGGCCCGCCGTCGCGTGGTAGGCGCGGGACGGGTCGAAGGGCAGGGTGCCGGTGCGCCGCCAGCGCGGCGCGCCGCGCCCGAGCGATACCCGGGCCCGGCGGGCCCCCTCGTCCACCGCCCGGTCGGTCTGGTGGGCCAGGGGTTCTGGCTGCCGGGCCGCGGGGGTGGCACGGAGCGCGGCGGCCAGGACCGCGCTTTGGTGCGGCCCGAGCCGGTCGAGGGGGAGGGTCCGCTCGCCGTCTCCGACGGCGACGAGCCGGAGATGACCTTCGGTGAGGGTGCCGGTCTTGTCGAAGCACAGCACATCGGCCCGGCCCAGCGCCTCGATCGTGCGCGGGTTGCGCACCAGCGCGCCGTACTGGGCCAAGCGGCGCGCCGAGGCCAGCTGTGCCGCGTTGACCAGAAAGGGCAGTCCCTCGGGGACCGAGGCGACGGCCAGGTTGACCGCAGAAGTCAGGCTTTCCGCCAGTGGGCGCCCGTGCAGCAGCCCGGCTCCGGCCACCGCCGCCGCGGAGGCCGTCGCCACGGGCAGACTGGCCCTGGTCAGCGACGACAACCGTGCCTCGACCCCGGTCACGGGTGCCGCCTCCCGCGCACTGGCCATGGTGCGCCCGACCTCGGTGGCCGCCCCGGTGGCCACGACCACCGCGACCGCCTGCCCGGACGAGACGGTGGTGCCCTCGTAGAGCATCGAGCAACGGTCGGTGAGCTGCGCGGCGACCGCCGGAGCCGGATCCTTGGGCACCGGCAGGGACTCGCCGGTCAGCGACGACTCGTCCACCTCCAGTCCGTCGGCCTCCAGCAGACGGCAGTCGGCGGGCACCACGTCGTCGGGTCCGAGCAGGACGACGTCCCCCGGCACCAGTTCCTCGGCGGTGACCAGCCGCACGCCTCCCCCGCGTCGCACCCGTGCCCCGACCGCGGAGCGGGCGGTCAACTCGGCGAGAGCGCGCTCGGTCCTCACCCGCTGCACACCGCCGACCAGCGCCGAGGCCACGGTGATCAAGGCGACCAACGCGGCGTCCGTGCTCGATCCCACGGCGGCCGCCAGAGCCGCCCCGCCGGCGAGCACCGGTGTCAGCGGGTTGGCCAGCTCTTCGATGAACGCCGACGGCAGGGTGATCCGCGGCGTGCCGGTTCGCCACGCCCCCTTGGCCCGCGCCGCCTCCTCCTCCGACAGCCCGTCGCTGCTCGAGCGCAGTCGGTCCAGGACCCGCGCGGACGGCATCAGGTGCCAGGGCACGGTCTCGACGGAGGGAGTGACGGGGCGGGAGCACAGCTGCCGGGCGCGCCAGGCCCCCAGACCGAAGGCGATTCCCCCGGCGGTGTTGCACGCCGCCTGCCCGCGCGAGCACGCCGCGGCGGCCGGTGCCCGCATCGCCGCGACCACGCCGATGCCGCTGCCGCTCGCGGCCAGCAGCGCACTCTCCCGGTCGACCTGGCGGGCCACGCCGACTCCGGCCAGGGTCAGCGCGACCGAGTCCAGGTCGGTGCCGACGAGCAGGTGTGCGCCCCAGGCCGGCGGCTCCCCCTCGCGGTGGACCCCGATGCCGCAGTCGGACGCTCCCAGGGCACGGCGGTTCCCCGATACCAGCAGCACCACAGCCCCGTCCGCCTGCAACGCGCGCACCGACGCCACCAGGTGGCCCCCCGCAGGCACCATCGCGTCGACGAATCCGAGCTCCGGACAGGGCTGGTCGCCGGCGAGGACCACGCGCAGACCCGAGCGGCGGGCCGCGGCCGCCAGAGCCTGCGCGCCCGGAAGCGTCTGCATCTCCACCCCCACCACGGCGACCAGGCGGCGCCGGTGAGCCAGGCCCAGTACCCGTTCACTGCCCCGGGGCCGGTGCGCGTCCCGGCGCCCCGTCAGATCCAGGTTCTCCAGCGGACCGAGCACCCAGCCCTCGCCGTCACGGTGGACCTGCGCCGGCGCGGCTGGGTCGAACAGGGCGAAGAGCCGGTCGGAGACCTGCTCGGGTCCGGCGCCGTCGAGCAGCATCAGTTCGGTCAGTTCGTAGCGGTGGCTGCGCAGCACGTCCGCGTCCAGGAGCACGGTGTCCACCTGCCCCAGGCGGCGCAGGGCGCTGCGGTCCATAACCACGACGCCACGCAGGGCGAGGAACCGGCCCAGGCTGGTGGCGAAACCCTCCCGTCCGGCGTGCGGCGCCTTCGGCACGCTGGACAAGGCCACCGCGAGCGCACGCCGCGGCCCTGCGTACGGCGTGGTCAGGGCACCTACGGCCGCGCCGGCCCCCATGGCCTGTCTGGCGTAGCGCAGCGTCACGTCCTGGTGCTCCTGCGGCCGTTCCACCACGATCGGCTCGGCCCGCGCATGCTCCGGCCCCGGCACCAGCCGCGGCTCCGCCAGGGACCACGCCTCGAGTGCCGCGTTCGCCTCCCGCCACTGCGCCACGCGCTGCACGACGTCGAGGACCAGCCCTCCGCCGCGCGTGGCCACACCCTGGATCATCGCGTTCAGTACCGGCAGTACGGACTCCGTGCGCTCATGCCCGGTGAGGGCCGATGTCGCCAGTCTGCGCAGCCCCGGGTGGCTCAGGGCGGCACTGGCCAGCGCCCCCACCTCCGCCGGCAGCGGCGTCCACGGCGACAGGCGCGCGGCCGCCGTGAGCAGCAGCCCCGCGATGTCCGCCGCCAGGACCGGAAGCGCCGACCGCCGGCGCGGCCCCTCACACGGATGGTGCGGTTGGGGACACCATTCGTCGAACGCTTCCGGCTCGGCGGTGCCGGCGGCCGCGTCGGCCTCCGCACGGGCGATGGCCTCGATCAGCTCCCGCCGCGGCGGTGGCGGCGAGGCCAGCTCCAGGACGACCCGCTCCGCCGCGGCATTCACTCTCGCCCACAGCACACCGGGATGCTCCTCCAGTGCACGCTCCACGCTCCGGCCCACCCACATCCCGCGAGGACCCCGTACCCCCCGCACCTCGATGTGGCAACGCCCCGAACGGGACCACACGTCCCGCCGCTCCAGCCCGAGCAGCATGGCGGCCACATCGGCGGCCGCGCGTACACCTGTGGTCACCCCGCCCCCCAAACCCCTGGTGAGCGGCGCCGACAACGGCAGCGGCAGACGCACCTCTGACAGCAGCGACATCCGCGTGCCACCTCCGGAGCAGGCCGATCCCTCGTCCCCCTGCGATCATCCTCACCCGTCCCGGACACAGCCGCCCGCCATGTTGATCCGAACGGCTTCCTGTGGCTCGCAGGGCCATGTGCCCGCCGGTAGCGTGTGCCGCTATGGGGGGCAAAGTCCCGGACCCACGAACGGATGTGAACCGTGACCACCCCGAAAACCGGTGGGAAACGCCCGAGCACACGGGGCACAGACCCGTCGCGCCCTGCTTCCAGGACCAACACGACGCAGCGGTCCGACGCCGAGCCGACCACGAAACCACCGAAGAAGACTGCCGCCGCAGCGTCCGGCGGACACACGATCACCATCACCCTGCCGGCGCTCGGCCAGGCGGCCACCAGGGTGGTGACCGCCGCGACGGTCCCCGTGGCCACCGCCCGCCGCCTGCTGCCCGCCAAAGGCGGCCTGCCCCTGTACGCCGGTCTCGGCGTTCTGGCGGTCGTGGGCGCTCTCGAATGGCCGGTTGCGGCGGGTGTCGGCATCGGCTACGCCGTCCTCCGGTCCAACGGCCTGCTCACACGGCCCGGCACCGCCGGGTGAGGCGCCGCGCGGCACCTCACCCGGCGCACCGCATGTCCCCGCCAAGCCGCTCATGTCCACTCCGACAGCAGGTGAGCGGTGAAGCGTCCGACCCGCCGCGGAACCGGGCCCGTACGGATCGTCCCGGTCAGCAGGAGCCCGCTCGGCGCCTTCCGCCCCGACCACCGCCATGTCGCGCATCTTGGCCGACCAGGGCAACGACGACCGGATCAGCTCCTGTCCGCTTGGACATGCGCCTGCGCCGAACGGTGATGCAGCCGCGCGGCCAGTACCGCGACATCATCCTCCGCGTGCCCTGCGTCGAGGCGGGCAAGCACCGTGTCAAGGACGTCCTCGACTCCTGGGGCGGCCTCGAAGTCGACACCGGCCAGCCGGTGCAGGGACCTGTCTATGTCCTCGCCGCGGCGCTCGACGAGCCCGTCGGTGAAGAGCAGCAGTGTCTGGGACGGCTCGAGCCGGTAGGTGGCCGGCTCGTAGCCGCCCAGGCCGGTGCCCAGGGGTGGGCCGACCGGCACCGGCAGCAGTGAGGTGCGGCATCGCCCCTCTATCAGGGCCGGGGGCAGGTGGCCGGCGCTGGCGAAGGTCACCCGGCCGCGATTGGGGTCGATCTGCGCGATGAGACAGGTCGCGGGCCTGCGCTCTGACTGTGCGGAGGCGAGATCGTCCAGCTGACGCAGAATGCGGTGCGGCGGCAGGTCGGCGGAGGCGATGTAGCGCAGCCACGAGCGGTAGGCATTCATGTCCACGGCGGCCTCCAGACCGTGTCCCATGACGTCGCCGACCACGAGCAACGTGCGGCCGAAGTGCAGCCGAACGGTCTCGCACCAGTCCCCGCCGATCATGGCGTTCTGCCCGACCGGGAGATAGCGAATGGCCACATCCAGATTGGGATGGGGCCGACCAGGTTCCGACAGCAGAGCACGCTGCAGCTTGCCGACCATGCCGCTCACCGCGTCGTACTCCCGGGCGTGCCGGATATGGGCGGCGGCGATTTCGGTGAGGCGAGCCAGGACTTCCGCCTCTGCGGGGGTGAACGGTGCCTCCTCCCGGCCGCTCACCAGCGCGCCATAGGGGCGGCCGTTCACGGCCAGCGGCACGCACAGCGCGAGCCCGCCGTCCTCGAGGACGGGATGCACAACTCCGTACTCGCCGCCGCCTGCGGCCTCCTTCGCCGTAGCCGCAGCCCACCCGGCGGCGGGCAACACGGTTGGATTCCCGACGACGGCCTCGTACTGCGGGTGAGCCTCGCGTCCCAGGCGCAGCACGGCCGCCGCACCTCCCACGAGCCCGGCGACCTCCCGGATCAGCTCCGCACACGTGGTGTCCTCGTCCAGCGTGGTGCCGATCCGCGCCGCAGAGCGCATCGCGCTCAACTGGGGCGGTGCGTCGACGCCGGACACAGGCGCGCCGCCGGGCTCGCTCGAACCCGGCAGCGTTGGACTGGGAAACGCCTTGGACCATCCCGCCACGCTCACCACCCTAAACGCACGGCTACCGACATGGGTAACGCCAGTCTGACGCGAAATCGAACATACAGTCGCCAAGGCGGAGCGGACCTCCGCCCATCCAGCCGGCCCGGCCGGGAGACTTCAGCGTCGCGTGACGGCGACTGACCGCGCCCGAACACCCAGCGTCACTGGATGGTCCAGCCGACGCTGCCGACGCCAGTGCTGTAGAACGCGCAGGAGCCGGTGGACTCGCCGTACTGCCCCGGGTTCAGCGTCACCCAGTCGCCGGAGATGTCCGGGGCCCTGCCGCAGACGATCTCGGCGCGGAACGTGACGGTGTGGTCAGTGTTGTTCTGGCAGCCAGCGATACCGACGTCCGGATCGTTGTTGTGCACCCAGCCGTCGCAGTCGACGGTCCCCTGGGCAGCGGCCTGCGCAGGAACCACCACACCGGCGACGGTGAGGGCCGCGGCGGAGACCGCGGTGAGAAGGCCGGCCCCAAGGATTCGCTTTCCGCTGCGCATGTGCACTCCGTAAGGTCGAGTCGCTGTCTTCTTGTCATCAGTGAAGGGCACCGACGCCAGGGCGTGAACCTCGGACATCCCAGGGTGCACCCGCAACAACTGGCCTTCGGCGGTGCCCGGTAGAGGCCGGAAGGCGGAACCGCCCACCGGCCGAGGAGTGTTCGACCGGCCTTCATCGCTGGTCCTGTGACTTGTCCAAGTCGGGTGGCCGTTGCTGTTCGGCCCAGATGAGTGAGCCGTCCGGTGTGCGCGGGTTCCCCATCGGCGGGACAACCGCGAGACGAGGAGGGTTCCGCGGCCGTTCTCGTCACGGGTGCGGGGGATGCGAAGGCGCGGGTGGCTGAAGCTGGTGTCGGAGAGCTCGGACGCCGGCGTCTCGTGCCGGACGAGACGCAGACCGTCGCTCGGCGCGTGGGTGTGCAGCGTGTCGATCGCGGACGAGCAGAGTTCTTCCAGTGGGCGGCCGGGGGTGAGCCAGGGCACCGCCGAGGCGTTCCATGTCGTGGTCGCGGCCCGGGCGCCGTGCGGCACGTGATTTTCAGGATTCCGGGGACGCGACCCACCTGCGCCCTTGAATGCGACGCCGGCACGTCGTGCCGCGGATCGCCCGCCGCGACGTGGAGACCTCCGGCCGACTTGGCCGGCACCGCTGCGTCGTGGAACGGGCGATGTCCTCGACCAACGGATGGCTCGGCTTCGGCGGAGACCGGCCACCGAAGTTCGACAACACCGACGGCTACGAACGCCATGTCGCCGAAAGAGACATCAAGCGCAGCTGCGACAGGCACCTCGGGTCGACTGACCGCTACGCGCCGTGAACCCACACGGAGGCAGGTGACCTTCGATGTCGCAAGGTCGATACTTCGTATAGACAGGACAGAAGGGTTCCTCCATCAGGCGACCATCGACACGTGATGCTCCGTCACCAAAGTCGGCATCGAGTCAGCGACAGATCCGCCACAACCCGCCTCCGACCACAACGAACCGTCGAGATCAAGAACCGCCCTCCATGCCGGTGACCTGTGAAGACGCAGGTCCTGGGCCCCAGTGCTAACCTCCCGAGGAGACACCGATGAGGATGCTGATCAACGTCCCGGAGACCGTCGTGGCGGACGCGCTGCGCGGGATGGCGGCCGCGTATCCCGATCTGATCGTGGACGTGGAGTACCGGGTCATCGTGCGCCGGGACGCTCCGGTGGCCGGGCAGGTCGCGCTGGTGTCCGGTGGCGGGTCGGGGCACGAGCCGCTGCACGGCGGGTTCGTCGGCCCGGGCATGCTCTCCGCCGCCTGTCCCGGAGAGGTGTTCACCTCCCCGGTGCCGGACCAGATGGCGCGGGCCGCGGCGGCCGTGGACAGCGGCGCCGGTGTGCTGTTCGTCGTGAAGAACTACACCGGCGACGTGCTCAACTTCGACATGGCGGCCGAACTGGCCGAGGACGAGGGCATCCAGGTCGCCAAGGTGCTGGTCAATGATGATGTGGCGGTCACGGACAGCCTGTACACGGCCGGGCGGCGCGGCACCGGTGCGACGCTGTTCGTGGAGAAGATCGCGGGTGCTGCCGCGGCCGAGGGGCAGCCGCTGGAGCGGGTCGAGGCCATCGGGCGTCAGGTGAACGAGAACTCCCGGAGCTTCGGTGTGGCGCTCAGCGCCTGTACGACCCCGGCGAAGGGCAGCCCCACCTTCGATCTGCCGGACGGCGAGCTGGAGTTGGGCGTCGGCATCCACGGCGAGCCGGGCCGGGAGCGGCGGCCGATGATGACGTCCGGGGAGATCGCCGATTTCGCGGTGAACGCGATCCTGGAGGACATGCCGCCGCGCAGCCCCGTGCTGGTGCTGGTCAACGGCATGGGCGCCACCCCGCTGCTGGAGCTGTACGGCTTCCACGCGGAGGTACAGCGGGTGCTGCGCGAGCGCGGGGTCGCCGTGGCCCGCACGCTCGTCGGCAACTACGTCACCTCCCTGGACATGGCGGGCGCGTCGGTGACGCTCTGCCAGGCCGACGAGGAACTGCTGCGGTTGTGGGACGCGCCGGTGAAGACTCCTGCGCTGCGCTGGGGGATGTGATACGGCGGACGAGGCGACCATCACCCGTAGCACGCCGGTCATCACCCCTACCACGCAAGGAGATCCAGTGCTCGACGCCGACTTCTTCCGCCGTTGGATGGCGGCGACCGCCGCGTCCGTGGACCGTGAGGCGGAGCGGCTCACCGCCCTCGACTCGGCCATCGGGGACGCCGACCACGGCAGCAATCTGCAGCGCGGCTTCACCTCCGTACAGGCCACCCTGGAGAAGGAGGCGCCGGACACCCCGGGCGCGGTCCTGGTGCTCGCCGGGCGGCAGCTGATCTCCACGGTCGGCGGCGCGTCCGGGCCGCTGTACGGCACGCTGCTGCGCCGGACCGGCAAGGCACTCGGGGACGCCGCCGAGGTCAGCGAGGAGCAGCTGGCCGTGGCGCTGCGCGCGGGCGTGGACGGGGTGATGGCGCTGGGCGGGGCGGCCCCCGGCGACAAGACGATGATCGACGCCCTGGTGCCGGCCGTGGACGCGCTCGGCGACGGCTTCGCCGCCGCGCGGGCCGCCGCCGAGGAGGGCGCGGTGGCCACCACCCCGCTGCAGGCCCGCAAGGGCCGGGCGAGCTATCTCGGCGAGCGCAGCATCGGCCACCAGGACCCGGGGGCGACCTCGTCGGCGCTGCTCGTCGCCGCACTTGAAGAAGCGGCGGAGGGCGGACGGTGAGTCAGGAGAAGGTGGTCGGGATCGTGCTGGTGTCGCACAGCGCGGAAGTGGCTGCCTCGGTCGCCGAGTTGGCGAAGGGCCTGGCGGGCGGTGCCCAGGCGGTGCCTGTGGCCCCGGCGGGCGGCACCGAGGGCGGCGGGCTGGGCACCAGCGCCGAGCTGATCTCCGCCGCGGCGGCCTCGGTCGACCGGGGCGCCGGGGTGGCGGTGCTCACCGATCTCGGCAGTGCCGTGCTCACCGTGAAGGCACTGATCGCCGAGGGTGACGAACTGCCGGACGGCGCCCGGCTGGTGGACGCGCCGTTCGTCGAGGGCGCGGTGGCGGCGGTGGTCACCGCCGCCACCGGGGCCGACCTGGACGCGGTGGAGGCCGCGGCGACGGAGGCGTACGGCTACCGCAAGGTGTGATACGGCCACGGGGGCCGGCTGGTCATCTGTTCGCGACGAACAGCCTGGCCAGCCGGACTCCCGCGGCGGCGGCCGCCGTGTGGTCCTCGATGCGGTGCACCCGGGAGTGCTTGAAGACGATGTAGGTGACCCCGGAGGGCACCCCGCCGCTGCGCGGGTCGGCCCCGATGCCGAGGGCCCGGGCGGTGGCGTAGGAGGCCTCGCCGATGAGGTCGCGCGGACCGGTGTCGCCGACCACGGCGTACTGCACCCGGCCCCGGTAGACGACTGCGGCGACCGAGCCGCCCCGTACGCCGTGCTTGGGGGGGTTCCAGATGCGGCTGGGGGCCGGGACGACGATGTAGGGCAGGGTCGCGGCGTTGAGATGGCGGCCGTCGGACTGCTGGTAGGCGGTCATGGTGGCGAACTGCGGGTCGGTGCGGCGGTTGCAGCGGGCGGTGGACCGTCCGTCGCAGTCGATGTCCAGGTCGGCCTTCCAGAAGACGGCGTCCCGGGTGCCGCAGACGGGCACGGTCGCGGGTCTGCCGGCGTCGGTGCGGTACCGGCCGCGGGAGATCTGGTGGCATTCGCCCAGCCGGGCCAGCAGCTCGATGGCGGCCACCGCGCTCTGGCTGCCGGCCGCGGGCCGGTTCCTGGGCGGGGTGACGGCGGCCGGGCCGTGCAGCGCGGCCGGATCGTGCAGGGCGGCCGGGTCGTTCAGTGCGGCCGGGACGTGCAGGGCAGCCGGGGCGAGCAGGGCGACGCCGGCCAGGGCCGGCGTCAGCGACGGGACACGCACGATGAGGGAACCCTCTCGTCGGGGACGGGCGGACATCCAGCACACTCTGGTGCGGGTCCCGGCGTCCGAGCGCAGAGGTCGCCCGGAAGCGGCTGTATGGAGCACGTTTCTGACGCCTGATGAGGGAAAGAGAACGGTGCGGGACAACAGGGGCCGGGGATCGGGAACGAAGCCCGCGCCCGACCCCTCGGCCACCCGCGTCGGCGCGGCTTCGGCGACGACAGCGTGTCCGCGCCAGCGGCATGAACTCCCCTGCCCTCTCGAGAAGTTCAGCCATAGGGAAGCTCAGCATACGTAACTTCCCGGCATGGTCACCATCGCGGGCCCCACAGGTCACCCGTGCGGCCCTCTTGCCGCGCCCGCACCCGCCGCGCCATATTGGTCCGGACCTTTACGTGATGCCCATGCCGCCGGCCCCGGGGGAGGCAGAGCCGTGCGACGCGTTCCCTGGCCGCTCGTGCTGGCCTGCGGGGCCCTGCTGCTGGTCGCGTCCTGCGCCTGGGGTCAGGCCGGCGAAGCCGACGAAGGCCGGGCACCCGGGGCTCCGACCGGGGTCACCGCGCAGGCGGGCAGCGCCACCAGCGTGCACGTGATGTGGAACGCGGTGCCGGACAGCCCCGGCATCGGCACCTACGAGGTGTACAGCGGCACCACGAAAGTGGAGGACGTACCGGGTTCGGAGCACATGGTGGACGTCACCAGGCTCAGGCCGTCCACCGTGTATGCCTTCACCGTGCGGGCCCGGGACACCGAGGGGCGGCTCGGGCCGCCGAGCCGTGCGGTGCGGGCGCGGACCCCTGCCGACGTGACGGCGGACCGCTCGGCGCCCACCGGGCCGTCGCATCCCGCCGGGCGGGTGCTCGGCGCCCGGGAGGTCCAGCTGTCCTGGGGCGCGTCCCGCGACGACCGGGGCGTGGTGTCGTACGACGTGTACCAGGGCGGGGCGAAGATCCACGGCGTCGGCGGTAAGCAGACCGCGACCGTGGTCACAGGACTGCGCCCCGGCACCGGCTACGTCTTCACGGTGCGGGCCCGCGACGCCGCCGACAACCTCTCCCCCGCGAGCGCCCCGATCCGCCTCACGACCCCGGGCAACGACGACGGGCGGGACACCGCGCCCACCGGCTTCACCGCGACGACCCACCGGGCCGGCGGGGCGTACTACCTCGACCTGTCCTGGGATCCACCGCGCACGGACGGCGTGATCACCGAGTACCAAATCCGGCTCGACGGCACCGCTGCGACCTCACTGGTGTGGGGCGGCACTCCCCCGCGCGGGCGGGCGACCTACGGTTTCTACGTCGGCCGGACCTCCGGGGACGAGCACCGGGTGCGGCTGCGGGCGCGGCTGCCGGACGGCACGTGGGGCGGCTGGTCGCCGGAGCGAACGGTAACCATGGGCGGCTGACGGGCACAGCAGCCAGCCCCGGGGCCCGGGGAACTGCGCGACCAGCCACGGACAATCCGCACCCGCCAAGGCACGGGTCCCGGCAGACGAGCAGGCGACCCTCCGCCGCCCGAAGGAAACCGTCACCTGACCGGCTGCCTCCAGGTGCGGGCACCCCCGTGGCCACGTTGGCTGCTGCCCAGGCAGCACGGACGTTTCCCGACCCCCGGCGGCGCATGGGACGTACCGCCGACCGTGCCACCGGAAGGCCGGCCCATGCACACCTCGTCACTCCTCGTCCGCTCCGGTCTGACCCTGGCGGCCGCCGCGGCACTCCCGGCCGCCCTCGCCGGGCCGTCCGCCGCGGCCTCGGGCATCTCCGTCAGCACCACCGGGTCCACCGTCTCGGTGGTCACCAGCGCGTGCTCCGAGATCAACGGCAGCTGGGGCAACGCGGCCCTGCTCACCAGCAGGCAGGCGAACTTCTCCCAGGGCCGGCAGTCCGCCTTGTCGGGCACCACCGTCAGCCAGTCCGCGGCCTGGACGGGAGTGAGCCCGGGGACGTACACCGTGGTCGTGGTCTGCTCCAGCGGCAGCACCGCGGGCACCCGGTCGGTGATCGTCTCGTCCGGCTCGGGGCCCACGATCTCCTCGACGGCGTCGGCGAAGACCTCGCCGGCGCCCTCCCGGGGTGTGCTGGCCGGCCTCGGCGGTGCCGCGCGGGACTACGGCCCGCTGGCGCTGGGCATCGGCGCGGCCCTGGTGAGCACCGGGGCCGTCGCCACGGGCTGGTATCTGCGCCGGCGTTCGAAGCCGTACCGGCTCTGACGGACCGGCCGCGGACCCGGTTCAGTCATCCTCGGGCAGGTCGGCGAACTCCGCCAGGGCGCGGGTGAGCCACTGGGTCCAGAAGGTCTCCAGATCGATGCCGGCCCGCAGCACGAGATGGCGCAGCCGGTCCTCGGGGGCGTCCCGGTCCGGTGGGAAGTCGCGCTCCTCGATGTCCTGGTACTCGGTCAACTGCCGCCGGTGCAGGTCGAGATGGCGGCGCAGATCCGCTTCCAGGCCCGCCGTGCCGACCACCGCCGCGGCCCGCAGCCGCAGCAGGAGCGTGTCCCGCAGGGGCTTGGGGTCCTGTGTGGCGGCGGTCCAGCGGGCCAGTTCGGCACGGCCCGCTGGCAGGACCTCGTAGCTCTTCTTCTGCCCGCGGGCCGGCGCTTCCGTCGGCAGGGTGCGGATGAGGCCCTCGGCCTCCAGCTTTCCCAGCTCGCGATAGATCTGCTGGTGCGTCGCGGACCAGAAGTAGCCGATCGACTTGTCGAACCGGCGGGTCAGTTCCAGTCCCGACGACGGCTTTTCCAGCAGAGCGGTGAGGATCGCGTGCGGGAGTGACATGGCCTCATCCTAGGGATCGCCCCTACGGGACCTACAGCGCCGCCGCCAGCTCCGTGCCCTGCTTGATGGCCCGCTTGGCGTCCAGCTCGGCCGCGACGTCCGCGCCGCCGATCAGGTGCACGCTGCGCCCGGCGGCGGCCAGCTCCTCGTACAGGTCACGGCGCGGCTCCTGGCCGGTGCACAGCACCACCGTGTCGACCTCCAGCACGGCGCTCTCCTCGCCGACGGTGATGTGCAGGCCCGCGTCGTCGATCCTGTCGTAGCGGACGCCCGGGACCATGGTCACGCCGCGGTGCTTGAGCTCGGTGCGGTGGATCCAGCCAGTGGTCTTGCCGAGGCCCGCGCCGACCTTGGTGGTCTTGCGCTGGAGCAGGTGGACCTGGCGCGGCGGGGCGGGCCGCTGCGGTGCGGCGAGGCCGCCCGGAGCCTGGTAGTCCATGTCGACGCCCCAGTTGCGGAAGTACGTCTGCGGGTCCTCGCTCGCCTTGTCCCCGCCGTCGGTGAGGTACTCGGCGACGTCGAAGCCGATGCCTCCGGCGCCGAGGATGGCGACCCGGTCGCCGACGGGCGCGCCGTCCCGCAGCACGTCGAGGTACCCGAGGACGCGGGGGTGGTCGACGCCGGGGATGTCCGGGGTGCGCGGGGTGACACCGGTGGCGACCACGACCTCGTCGTAGCCGGCCACGGTCTCGGCGGTGACCCAGGTGTCGAGGCGGACGTCGACCCCGTGGGCGTCGAGCTGGTGGCGGAAGTAGCGCAGCGTCTCGTCGAACTCCTGCTTGCCGGGGACCTTGCGGGCGACGTTGAGCTGGCCGCCGATCTCGCTCGCGGCGTCGAAGAGCGTGACCTCGTGGCCGCGTTCGGCGGCGCTCACCGCGCAGGCCAGACCCGCGGGACCCGCGCCGACGACGGCGACGCGCTTCTTCAGCCGGGTCGGGGAGAGCTGCAGCTCGGTCTCGTGGCAGGCGCGCGGGTTGACCAGGCAGGAGGTGATCTTCCCGCTGAAGGTGTGGTCGAGGCAGGCCTGGTTGCAGCCGATGCAGGTGTTGATGGCCTCGGGCGTCCCGGCGGCCGCCTTGGCGACGAAGTCGGGGTCGGCGAGCATCGGGCGGGCCATGGAGACCATGTCCGCGCAGCCGCCGGCCAGCAACTCCTCGGCGACTTCCGGGGTGTTGATGCGGTTGGTGGTCACCAGCGGCACGGACACCTCGCCCATGAGCTTCTTGGTGACCCAGGTGTAGGCGCCGCGCGGGACGGAGGTGGCGATGGTGGGGATGCGGGCCTCGTGCCAGCCGATGCCGGTGTTGATGATCGTCGCCCCGGCGGCCTCGACCGCCTTGCCGAGGGTGATCACCTCGTCCAGGGAGGAGCCGCCCGGGACCAGGTCGAGCATCGAGAGCCGGTAGATGACGATGAAGTCCTCGCCGACGGCCTCCCGCACGCGCCCCACGATCTCGACCGGGAAGCGCATCCGGTTCTCGTAGGAGCCGCCCCAGCGGTCGACGCGCTGGTTGGTCTGCGCGGCGATGAACTCGTTGATGAGGTAGCCCTCGGAGCCCATGATCTCCACGCCGTCGTAGCCGGCCTGCCGGGCGAGGCGGGCGGCGCGGGCGTAGTCGTCGATGGTCCGCTCGACGTCGGCATCGGTGAGTTCGTGCGGCACGAAGGGGCTGATCGGCGCCTGCAGCGGGCTGGGGGCGACGAGGTCCCGGTGGTAGGCGTACCGCCCGAAGTGCAGGATCTGCATCGCGATCCGGCCGCCCTCGCGGTGCACGGCCTCGGTGACCACCTTGTGCCGCTCGGCCTCCGCCTCGGTGGTGAGCTTGGCGCCGCCCTCGTACGGCCGGCCCTCGTCGTTGGGCGCGATGCCGCCGGTGACGATGAGACCCACGCCGCCGCGCGCGCGGGCCGCGTAGAACGCCGCCATGCGCTCGAAGCCGCGCTCGGCCTCCTCCAGGCCGACGTGCATGGAGCCCATGAGCACACGGTTGGGCAGGGTGGTGAAGCCCAGGTCGAGCGGGGTCATCAGGTGCGGGTAACGGCTCATCGGGCCCTCCGTGCGCGGTGTCGTCGCCTCTTGTTGTAGAGGAAGCCAGAAGCTTTATGCAACTAGTTGCACAACTGCCGAAGGGTGACACCGACCACTCTGTACCTACTAGTATGTACAACCCAGGTCGGCCACGGCCCGCCGCGAAAGGACACCTCACCATGCCCTTCGTCCGCATCGACGCGCTCGGTACCGGCCCCGCCCGGCTCGACGCACTCGGCCAGGCAGTGCAGGACGCCCTGGTGGAGACGCTCGGCGTCCCACCCGAAGACCGCTTCCAGGTACTGACCGGCCACGACGGCACCACCAGCACCCTGCGTTACGGCGACCATCCGGGCGTGCGCAAGGACGACGCGATGGTGTTCGTGGGCATCACCATGCGCTCGGGGCGTACCCCGGAGCAGAAGCGCGCTCTCTACCGTCGGATCGCCGAGCTGGTGCACGAGCGCACCGGCACCGCGCCGCGCAATGTCGTCGTCACCGTCACCGAGAACACGTCCGTCGACTGGTCCTTCGGCAACGGCGAGGCGCAGTACGCCCCGGCCGACGCGGAGCCGGCCGGGGCGTTGCCGTAGTGCACGAGAGGGTCAGCGGCTGCGCAGCCGCAGATGCAGGTCCCTCTCCTGGTCGCCGGAGGCCGTGCAGGTCTCCTCGACGGCGAACATCGAGTCCAGGGTGTGCCGGAACCGGTCCACGGCCCAGTAGCCGCCCTGCACGTCCGCCTGGACGGCCGCGCCGAGGTGGACCGGCGGGCAGCCCGGCCCCAGGGCGTCCGCGACGTCGTACGTGCCCAGCCACACCATCGGCCGGACCTCGTGGAGCTGCTGAGGGATCTCGTCCGCACCCCGGTCGGAGGCGAAGCAGGACCCCAGCGCGTCGAAGACGAGGCGGGCGTCCTCCTTGGAACCGCTGATCTCCACCGAGACGGTTTCGGGATGCGACCGCTCCGTGTGTGCCATTGATCGCTCCTTTCGTGGCGCGCCGCGGTGGAAGGGAGTACCCCGCCGAACCGCGTCCATCCTCAGGAAAGCACCACCTGCCGATCGGCACACCCCAGGCGGGCTCAGCCGCGGGAGAACCTGTACGTCTTGCTGTCCGTCAGGATGCAGAAGCCCGGTGACATCACGATCACGCGCAGGATCCCCGTGCGGCGGTCGTAGTCGATGCCCTCCGCCTCGAAGGTGCCGGAGCAGGAGCTGCGCAACGGCAGCTGGCGCAGGGCGGTGACATGGCCGGTGACGTCCGCGGAGCCGCTCGGCGGGGCCGAGAGGTCGATCTGGAGCAGCGGCTTGGTGAGGCCGAAGAGGCTGCCGTCGGGGTCGTCGGAGGAGCACAGCAGGGTGGTCGGGCCGGAGAAGTCGCAGCCCTGGACGTCGCGGACGGCGTGGTCGAGGTTGACCGCGGAGGCCTGCGGGAGGTTCGCCGAGGGCGAGGTCGACGGGTTGAGGCCGGGAGTCGGGAAGACCAGCAGCCGGTTCATCGTGCCCCACTCGCCGGAGAGCATCCACTGGCCGTCGGGCGAGATCGCGTCCCAGGAGTTGTTCAGGGCCTCGCCGGGGCTCAGCGTGTGGACGTACTCCGACCAGGTGCCGTCGGGCGCCTGCACGCGGTACATCTTCGAGTTGCCGGAGTCCCGCTGGTAGGGCTCGATGTAGTAGCCGTTGTACGAGGCATCGGGATCGCCGACGTGGTTCCAGCCGCGGCTGGAGACGCCGAGGGGAATGGTGCCGACACCGGTGTACCGGTTGGGGCTGTTCGCGGGGACCTCCACGGAGGTCAGTCCCTGGCTCTCGTCCAGCGGCCGGGCGCGGTCGGAGCCGGTCTCCGTCCAGGTGTCGGCGGCGGAGGCGGGCGCGGGTGCGGCGAGGGACACGACGGCGGCTGTGGCGAGGGTGACGAGTCCGGCGAGGACTGCGTGACAACGTTGCCGGGCGGACGCGGGCATGGCCGACTCCTCGGGCGGGGTGCGGGGGCGGGAACACTCGGTCGGCGGACAGTCTGGCGTGGCGCGATAGTCATGTACAGGCCAATGCAGCAACATGAGCGTGAACTCTCCCCGTCCGCCGAACGGGCGTGCAGGATGTCCGGGAAAGGAGTCCCGTCCCGGCGTGACGGCTTCGGCGGACGTGCACCGCTGTGGTGAGAGATGGTGGAGGTAACCGGCACGGCGTCGGAGAGTCGGGTGTGAGCGCGGTGGATCAAGGGGAGTCGGCACGGGGGACGGCGTGCCGTGCGGACGGGCGAAGGCGGTGCATGGCATGAGTGCAGCCGAGGCTCCGGTGACGGAGGGCGGCGAGCCCGTGCGCGGGCCGGTGCGGCCGGGCGGCCTGCTCGATGTGCTGAGCGTGGCTTCGGTGGTGCTGGACACCACCGGGCGGATCGTGCTGTGGAGCCCGCAGGCGGAGGAGCTGTTCGGGTACAGCGCGGGCGAGGCCCTCGGCCAGTACGCGGCCCGGCTCATGGTGCACGAACGGCACTTCGAGCTGGTCGGCAAGCTCTTCGCCGATGTGATGCGCACCGGGCAGAGCTGGGCCGGCGGCTTCCCGATCCGGCACAAGGACGGCAGCACCCGCCTGGTGGAGTTCCGCAACATGCGGCTGCTGGACGACCGCGGTGACGTGTACGCGCTCGGGCTGTGCGCCGACCAGTCGACCGTACGGCGCCTGGAGCAGGACGTGGCGCTCTCCGAGCGGATGGTGAAGCAGTCGCCGATCGGTTACGCCGTCCTGGACACCGAGCTGCGGTTCGTCTCGGTCAACCCGGCCCTGGAGACGATCAACGGGGTGCCGGCCGCCGACCACGTGGGACGGACGCTGCGCGAGGTGCTGCCCACGCTGGACTCCGAGCCGGTGGAGACCGACGCCCGGCGGGTGCTGGAGACCGGTGTGCCGGTCATCGACAACACGCTGGTCGGCCGTACCCCCGCCGACCCGGACGAGGACCACACCTGGGCGCATTCGCTGTACCGGCTCGACGACGCCATGGGCAATGTGCTCGGCGTCGCGGTCTCGGTCGTCGACATCACCGAGCAGCACCGGGCCTCCCTGGAGGCGGAGGCCGCACGGCGCCGGCTCGCGGTCATCGCCGACGCCTCCGCCCGGATCGGTACGACGCTCGACCTGGACCGCACCGCCTGTGAGCTGGCCGAGGTCGCCGTACCGGAACTCGCCGACCTGGCCGCCGTGGACCTGCTGGACTCGGTGGTGGAGGGCCGGCGCAGCACGCTGGGACCGTCGGAGCCGGCGATGATCCGGGCCCTCGCGGTGCGTCCGCAGGACGACTCGGACGCGGTACGGGCCGCCGACTCGCCCGGCCTGATCGCGCGGTACGGACCCGACCGGCTGGTCACCGAGTGCGTGCGCTCGGGCGAGGTGGTGCTGGTGCCGCAGGTGAAGGACGAGGACCTGCCGCGCATCGCCCGCTCCCCCGAGTCGGCCGAACTGCTGGGCCGCGCGGGACTGCACTCGTATCTCGCCGTGCCGCTGATCGCGCGCGGCGAGGTGCTCGGCGCCCTGGACCTCAAACGCACCCGCAATCCGGCGCCGTTCGACGAGGACGACGTCCTGCTCGCCCGGGAGCTGGCCGCCCGCGCGGCCGTGCAGATCGACAACGCGCGCTGGTACCAGAACGCCCGCAACACCGCCCTCACCCTGCAGCGCAGTCTGCTGCCCAGCCGGCCGCCGGAGACGACCGGCCTGGAGGTGGCCTCCCGCTACCAGCCCGCCGGAGCCACCAGCGAGGTCGGCGGCGACTGGTTCGACGTCATTCCGCTGGAGGGCGGCAAGACCGCGCTCGTGGTGGGCGATGTGATGGGCAGTGGGCTCAGCGCGGCCGCGACCATGGGCCGGCTGCGCACGGCGACCACCACGCTGGCCGCCCTGGACCTCGACCCGGCGCTGCTGCTTGAGCATCTGGACAAGACGACGTCGGCCCTGGACCACTCCATCGCGACGTGCCTGTACGCCGTGCACGATCCGCATCTGCGGGAGTGCCGGATCGCCAACGCCGGCCATCTGCCGCCGGCTCGTCTCCGCCCGGGCCGGCCGCCGGAACTGCTCGAGCTGCCGACCGGGGTGCCGCTGGGCGTGGGCGGGGTCGCATTCTCCACCGTCACCGTCGACTTCGAGCCCGGCGACGAACTCGTCTTCTACACCGACGGGTTGGTGGAGACCCGCTGCCACTCCCTGGACGAGCGCCTGGACTTCCTGCTGTCGCTGCTCGACGACCCGGCCCGACCCCTGGAGGAGACCTGCGACTTCCTGCTGCGGACCCTGCACCACCCCGACAACCACGACGACGTCGCCCTGCTCATCGCGCGGGCGCAGGAACTGCCCTGACGGTTAGGGAAGTACGCCGATCACCACGTGCGCGCACAGCTCCTCCGACACCTCCAGACGGGCCGTCAGGCCCGCGGCGGCGAAGGCCTGTTCGGCGGCCGGTGCCTGGCGTTCGCTGGTCTCGGCCAGCAGACAGCCGCCCGGTGCGAGCCACTCGGGCGCCCCGGCGGCCACGCGGCGCAGCACGTCCAGGCCGTCGGCGCCGCCGTCCAGGGCGACGCGCGGTTCGTGGTCGCGGGCCTCGGCCGGCAGCAGGGGGAGCTCGGCGGTGGGGACGTACGGCACGTTGGCGGTCAGGATGCCGACGCGGCCGCGCAGCGCGGTGGGCAGGGAGTCGTAGAGGTCGCCCTGGTGGGCCCGGCCGTCGAAGGCCGCGAGGTTGCGCGAGGCACAGCGTACGGCGGCCGGGTCGATGTCGGCCGCGTGCACCTCGGCTCCGTCCAGGGCGGCGGCGAGGGCCGCGCCGAGCGCCCCGGAGCCACAGCACAGGTCCACGACGACGCCCGCCCGCGGCGCCTGGGCCAGCGCCTGGTCGACCAGGAACTCGGTACGGCGGCGGGGGACGAACACCCCCGGTTCCACCGTGACCCGCACTCCGTGGAACTCGGCCCAGCCCAGGATGTGTTCGAGTGGGTGCCCGGCGGCGCGCTTTTCCACCATCGAGGCCGCTTCCTCGGGCGTGCGCGCGGTGGCGAGGATCAGCTCCGCCTCGTCCTCGGCGAAGACACACCCGGCGGCGCGGAGCGCCGAGACGAGGGCGGCGGGGGACGAGGACGACAGGGGACCAGGAGAAGACATGGAGGGCCGAAAGCCTTTCGGAGCGCGGGACTTCAGGGCGCTCTCGCGGTCACCGTTGCCGGTGCACCGTCCGCGACCGGACGGCCACCATACCCCAAGGTGCGCGCCCGGTTTCCTGCAGGAAAAACACGTGGCGCGGTGCCGGGCGGGCGGCTACGCTCGCCACGATGACGACTCACGCCTCGCAGAGAACGGGGGTCCCGTCCGCGCAAGGTGAGCGCTGATGCTCCCTTCCACCGCGTACGGGGAATCCCGGCTTTCCTTGTGGCTGCGCGTACGGACCTACGCCGTGCCACCATCCATGATCGAGCTCGCCACCGGCCGCCGCGCCGCCGGGGACTGGGCGGGGGCCTGCGCCGCCGCCCGGATCGACGTCGACCTCGATCTGCGTTCCGTCGCCCGCGCCCACGGCCGGGAGATCGCGGTCCGGCTCCGCGCCGACCTCCGCCGTCTCGCCCCGGACCTGCTGCGCTGGCACATGCCGAGGATCGCGCCCGACGGGCTGCTGCGCCCCGGCCTGACCCTGACCCTGGCCCGGTACGAGCGGCCCGGCCGGGCCGGCCCGCTGCATCTCGTGGCCCGTACCCCACCGGCCTGGGCGGACGCCGGCCAGCGGATCAGCCTCGCCCTGTTCGATCCGGCCGAGGCGCCCGCCGGCCGCCATCCGCATCCCCGCCCGAACCGCCGCTACCGGCTCGATCTGCACCGGCATCTGTGGGACGCGAGCAGGGCCGGCGAGCTGCGCGACCGGTCGGGCGCCGGCGGTCCCGCGCCACCTGACCGCGATCCGCTGGGTCTCGTCACGCCGGGGCAGGGCTGTGCCGTCGGCCGGTGGGCGGCCGAGGCGGCCATCCTGCTGCGCGCCGAAGGACACTCCGGCGGAACCTTCGCCGTACGACTAGGCGGCCGTCGCCGACTGGTGCTGACGGTGGCGGCGGACGGGGGTGACGCGCCGGATCCGGCCGAGAACCGGCGCGGGGCCGACCCGGCCGACGGGCCGCCAGGCCTGGCCGGGCCGCGGCACCGTGGCCGACCGCACCACGTCGCGGACGGGGGTGACGCCGCCGAGAACCGACGCGGGGCCGACCCGGCCGAACGGCCCACGGACGCGGCCGGACCCCGGCGCCGTGGCCGACCGCATCACCTCGCGGACGAGGGCGACGCCCCGAATCCGGCCGAGTACCGGCGCGAGGCCGGCCCGTCCGACGGGCCGCCAGGCGCGGCCGGGCTCCCGTACCAGGTCGCGGGCCGCGGCGGTGCGCCGAGCCTGCGGATCGTCGACGAGCTTCCGCCGGGCGGCCTGTCCGCCGTGCCGGTGCTGCCCGATGCGGCGACCTGGGTGGCGCCCGACCTGGAGTTGCTGCGTGCCGGGCTGCTCGGTGCGGACCGGCTGCATCCCCTGGTCGCCGCCGCGCTGGTACCCGGCCACACGGCGCCCGGTGTGGTCCGCGATCCGGATCCGGTGGAGCAGGCGCGTCGGGTGGAGTGCCGGGGAGCCACGCACCGGATCGGCCTGGTCGACGGCGTCCTGGTACCGCTGGACCACGATCCGGACGAGATCCGGCGCGAGGAACTGCTCGCCGCGCTCGGCGGGCCGCCACTGCCCTGTCTACGGGTCATCGATGAGGCGCACCGGCGCCCCGACTGCCTCTCCGGTGTGCGGGAACGGCTGGACCACGGGGACACCGAAGGCGCCCTCGCCGTGGTCGAGGGGCTGCTGGGCCCCGGCGCGGTGCTGCGCGGGGGACCGCTGCGGGACGAGCTCACGGCGGCCGCCGAGCGGCGTATCGCCTACGGGCTGTACCGGGCCGGTCTGACCGGCCCCGGCGGCACCTGCACCGGCCCGAGCCGCCGCACCGGCCGAAGCCGCCGTCCCACCCGACGGCAGTCCCGCACCGTCACCTTCTTCTGAACGTCCTTTCTCTTCCACGACTTCACGCCCTTCTTCACGCCCCTCAGGTGATCCCACATGACTGCTGCCACCGCTCCCCTCTCCCTCTCCCCTCAACTCGACGTCGCCGAAGCCCTGTTGGACTTGCTCCGCGACACGACCACCGAACCGCGCTCCGACGTGCAGCTGGAGGCGCTCACCCTGGCCGTGGCCGCCGATCTTCCGGTGCTGCTGTGGGGCGAGCCGGGCATCGGCAAGACGGCGGCGCTGACCCAGCTGGCCGCCGCCCTGGACCTGCCGTTGACGACCGTGATCGCGAGCGTCCACGAGCCGTCCGACTTCTCCGGCCTGCCCGTCGTGGGAGACGATCCGGCGGTGCAGGGCGTCCCGATGGCCCCGCCGGACTGGGCGGTGCGGCTCGTACGGGCCGGGCGGGGACTGCTGTTCCTGGACGAGCTGTCCACCGCTCCCCCGGCGGTGCAGGCGGCCCTGCTGCGGCTCGTGCTGGAGCGACGGATCGGCGCGCTGCGGCTGCCGCCCGGGGTGCGGATCGTGGCCGCCGCCAACCCGCGCTCCTCGGCGGCCGACGGCTGGGAGCTGAGCCCGCCGCTGGCCAACCGTTTCGTGCACCTGCAGTGGGCCCACGACCACGACGTCGTCGTACGGGGCCTCGGCGGGACCTGGCCGTGCGCGACCCTGCCCCGGCTCGCCCCGGAGCGGCTGGCCGAGGCCGTGGCCTTCGCCCGCCGTGCGGTGTGCGCATTCCTCGTCGCACGGCCGGGGTTGGTGCACCGGCTGCCGAGCGGCGAGAGCCGCCGGGGCGGCGCATGGCCGTCGCCCCGGAGCTGGGAGGCGACGCTGCGGCTGATCGCCTTCGCGACCGCCGCCGGCTCGTCGCGGGACGTGCTGTCACTGCTGGTCCGGGGCACCGTGGGAGACGGCCCCGGGCTCGAACTGCTGGCGAGCCTGGACCGGATGGACCTGCCCGACCCCGAGACGCTGCTCGCCGACCCGGCGGGTGCCGAACTGCCCGAGCGCGGGGATCTCCGGCAGGCCGTGCTCGACGGCGTGGTGGACGCGGTCCGCAAACGCCCCGAGCGGTCGCGCTGGGACGCGGCCTGGGCCGTGCTGGTGCGGGCGATGGAGACCGGGGCACCGGACGTGGTGGTCGTCCGGGCGACCACGCTGGCCGCTCTGCGCCGGGAGGACTGGGACGTGCCGGCGGCGGTCGAGCGGCTGGCCGGAGTGGTGTCGCTGTCCCGGCGGGCCGAGCAGGCCGCCCGCGTCGCCGGGGCACGCCGATGACGGCGGACGCGCCCGGCGCGCTGGACCGCGGCAAGCTGTTCGCCGCGCGGCTGCACGCGGCCCGGGCCCGGCCGTATCTGGCGACGGCCCTGTTCGCGCTGCGGCCGGTGGAGTCGCGGGCGGTTCCGACGATGGGCGTCGACCGGTACTGGCGGTGCTATGTCTCCCCGGCGTTCGTGGATCGCACACCGGTGGCGGAACTGGCGGCGGTGTGGGTGCACGAGGTGGCGCATCTGCTGCGCGACCATCACGGGCGCAGCGACCGGTTCGCCCGCGAGCACCAGCTGACCGGGCCGGCGGAACGGCTGCGGATGAACATCGCCGCCGACTGCGAGATCAACGACGACGTGTACGGCGACGGGCTGGTGCGCCCCGAAGACGCCGTGACGCCAGGGACGTTGGGGCTGCGCCCGGGCGAGCTCATGGAGGACTACCTGCGGCGGTTCCGGCTCGGGTCGCGGCTTGAACGACTGGCCTGGCTGGACTGCGGCAGCGGCGCCGACGGGCGGGACCGGGGCTGGGAGCTGGGGCCGGACGGCGCGCACGGGCTGAGCGAGCAGGAGCGGGACGCGATCCGGTTCCGGGTGGCGCAGGGCATCAAGGGCCATCCGGGCAGCGCCCCGCAGGGCTGGCGGCGGTGGGCGGAGGAGGTGTTCCATCCGCCGCAACCATGGCGGCAGTTGCTGGGCTCGGCCCTGCGGTCGGCGGTCTCCGCTCCGGGTGTGCGCGAGGACTACAGCTACGGCCGGCCGGCGCGGCGTTCGGTCGCGCTGCCCGGGGTCGTGCTGCCGAGTCTGCGGCGCCGGCCGCCCCGGGTGTGCGTCGTCATCGACACCTCGGGGTCGGTCAGCGACGCCGAACTGGGCAGCGCGCTGCTGGAGGTGACCGCGATCTGCCGGGCCGTGGGCGGCCGGCGGGACCTGGTCTCCGTACTGTCCTGCGATGCCGCGGCCCAGACCGTGCAGCCGCTGTGCCGGACGGAGGGCATCGAGCTGGTGGGCGGCGGCGGGACGGATCTGCGCACGGGGTTCGCCCGCGCACTGCGCACGCGACCTGACGCGGTGGTGGTCCTGACCGACGGTCAGACGCCGTGGCCGGACGAACGGCCGTCATGTCGGACGGTGGTGGGACTGTTTCCGCGGGCCGGTGGCTCGTACGACGAGAACCGCCCCGACTACCAGCCGGACACGCCGCCGGCGTGGGCGCGGGTGGTGACGCTCGGGTCGGCTGCGGGGTGACGGGCGAAGGCGCGGACAGGAAGCCCACTCCATCGAAGTACCGGCAGAGGCTTGTCCGGTGAGGCGCCGGCCGGGAGTACGCCCGTCGCCGGGCGTGCTCCCCGTCCTGGACGGCATCGGGTCAGACGCCGACCGTTTCCTCGGCCTCCTCCTCGGCCTCCTCCTCGGCCGCCCGCGCCGCTTCCCGCTCGGTCGGCAGCACGGCGGGCGAGGCAGTCGCCTCGGTCTCGGTCGTGGGGGTGCCGGTGTGGCCGACCGCGTGCCGGGCCCGGCGGGGACGCTCGTACAGGGCGGCGATCCCCGTCACGACCAGGCCCACCAGCAGCCAGACCACGAGTGTCGACACGTTGCGCGACAGACCGCCGTCGCCGAAGTACAGCAGGCTGCGGACGCCCTCGACGAAGCCGGCGCCGTTCCAGAAGGCGTGCAGCGTGCCGAAGAAGCCGTTCTGCAGCTCGGGGCGGAACAAGCCGCCGGAGCTGGTGAAGTTGAGCATCACGAACAGCACCATCATGGTGAGCGTGGTCCACCGCTTGAGGAAGGTGTGCAGGCCGACGCCGATGAAGAGGATGCCGGCCGAGTACAGCCAGGCCATGCCCCACACGCCCGCGAGATCGTGGTGGGCGAGGTGGAACACCGGTCCCGCGAGCAGCGCTCCGATGCCGCTGACGGCGGCGGAGACACCGAGCGTGAGCAGCGCCCGTACCCGCATCGAGAGGGCGGCGCCCGCGGCACCGAGGGCGGCGACCGAGGCGTAGGAGCCGATGCTGAGGGCGATCAGCAGGAAGAACAGGCCCTGGCCTGTGGGGTCGTCGGCGACCGGCTCGGCCACGTCGGTGACCTTCAGCGGCACGCCCTCCTCGGCGGCGACCGGCGTGAAGACCTTCTCGACGGCCGTCGCGCCCATGTCGGAGGCGGCGCTCGCCACCAGCAGCTCGGGCGCCTTGGCGCTCGGTACATAGGCGCCGGTCACATCGCGGGCCTTCAGCAGGTCGACGGCGTCGGCGCGGGTCGCGACCGTGCGGACGTCGAGCTTGTCCCCGGCGGTGTCCTTGACCGTCTGGGCGAAGACCTTGGCCTGCGGGGCGCTGCCGACGACGGCGACCGGCAGGTGGTGCGGCTCCGGGGTCACGAAGGCCCCCATGTACGCGAGCCCCATGCCCACGCACATCAGCAGCGGGGTGATCAGGTGCGTGAGCACATGGCGCAGTGCCGGTGACCTCATCGCGCGCGAACCCCCAAAGGTTGGCTTATACAACTTTCACTTCTAGTTGTACTATACAACTAGCCGCCGGAGGAGGTATCCCGTGAGCGCAGCGGAGTCGGCCGTCGAGACGATCCAGCGCGAGATGACCGTCTTCGCGCGCCGGGCCCGCGCCTCGGCGGGCCGTATGCACCCCGAGCTGTCCCTGGTGTCGTACACCCTGCTCAGCCACCTGGAAGAGCGCGACGGCTGCCGGGCGACGGATCTCGCCGCCCACTACGCGCTGGACAAGTCCACGGTCAGCCGCCAGGTGGCCGCACTGGAGCGAGCCGGGCTGATCGAGCGCCGCCTGGACCCGGAGGACCACCGGGTCCAGGTGCTGCATCTGACGGAGGCCGGCCGGGAGATCCTCGCCCAGGTCACCCGCAGCCGCCGGACCGCGTTCCGCGCGCGGCTCGCCGGCTGGCCGGAGGAGGACCTGGTGCGCTTCGCGGCCTACCTGGTGCGGTACAACGCGGGTCCGGGTGGGACCGGGGCCGACTGAGGATCACCGGGACAGGGCTGCGCCCCAGCCCGTGACGATCAGGCCACCGGGACCGCGGCCCGCTCGTCGGCCGGCAGTTCCGGGGCGCGCGCCGCGAGGAACGCCGTACGGCGGCGCAGCCGGAAGCCCAGGGACTCGTAGAGCCGGATCGCGCCCGTGTTCTGGGCGCTCGTGTGCAGGAAGGGCGTCTCGCCGCGCTCCCGTATGCCGTGCGCGACCGCGAGGATCAGCCGGGTGGCGAGGCCTTCGCCGCGGAAGGCGGGGTCGGTGCAGACCGCGCTGATCTCGGTGAAGCCCGGCGGGTGGAGCCGCTCCCCCGCCATGGCGATCAGCGCGCCGGCACGGCGGATGCCGAGGTAGGCGCCGAGTTCGACGGTGCGCGGCAGGAATGGTCCGGGCCGGGTGCGGGCCACGAGGTCGAGCATCTCGGGTACGTCCGCCGGGCCGAGGCGCACCGCCTCCGCGTCCGGCGCGGCGGCGAGGCCGTCGTCCACGAACTGCACGCCGTCGATCCGGAAGGTGATCTCCCAGCCGTCCGGCACCTCGCCGCGGTAGCCCGGCAGCGGGATCTCCGCGCCGGGACCGGCCAGCGCGGCCAGGTCCGCCCAGTCCCGCGCGTCCGGTTCGTCGGGCAGCGCCAGCCAGGGAGAGACCTCGGCGGGGTAACGCAGCACGCGGCCACGCCGCTCGGCGAATTGGGCGTGCGGTCCGGTCAGGGAGGCGAGGGCGGGGTTGTCGAGGACGTGCGGGGCGTCGGCGGCGGGCCCGTCGCCGACGCCCGCTCCGGCTATGAGACTCACGCGGCCACCTCGATCACGATCTTGCCGAGGGTGTGCCCGTCCTCGACCGCGCGCAGCGCCTGGCCGGCCTGCTCCAGCGGGAAGGCGCGGGTGATGTGCGGCTTCAGGGCGCCGCGTACGGCGAGGTCGGCCACCGCCTCGAGGACGGCGGCGGTGCGGACCCGCTGGACGGCGGCGCCGCCGAGCGCGGCCACGGCCTGCTGCGGCGAGCCCGCGGTGACCAGCTTGCCGCGGTCCTTCAGCAGTTCGGCGGCCTCGGTGAGCACCGGGCCGCCCACCAGGTCGTACACCCCGTCGATCCCGTCCGGCGCGGCGGACCGCACCCGCTCGACCAGATCGGGGCCGGAGGAGACGTGCACCGCGCCCAACGACTCCACGAACTCCTTCTTGCCCTCGCTCGCCACGCCCACGACCCGCAGTCCGAAGACGCGGGCGATCTGCACGGCCGCACTGCCGACGCCGCCGCCCGCGCCCGTCACCAGCAGGGTCGAGCCACCGGGCAGGTCGAGCTGGCGGACGCCGTCGTAGGCGGTGGCCGCGGCCACCGGGAGGGTGGCGGCGTCACGGAAGGACAGCCCGGCGGGTTTGTGGGCGGTCACGTCGGCGGTGAGCAGGGCGTACTCGGCGTATGCGCCATGGGCGGGGCCGAACACCTCGTCGCCGGCGGCGAAGCCGGTGACTCCCGGACCAACCTCCGCGACGACGCCGGCGGCCTCGCTGCCGAAGACCACCGGAAAGACCCGCTCGCCCTCGCCGGGGCGGCGGAAGCCCTGGCGCAGCTTCCAGTCGACGGGGTTGACGCCCGCCGCGCGGACCGCGATCAGGATCTCGCCGGGGCCCGGACCGGGGCGGTCCAGATCGATCAGCGCCTCGGCCTCCGGTCCCCCGTGCCGCGTGTAGACATACGCCTTGGACATGCTGTTTTCCCTCGCTTCTCTTGCCCTGCCACCGGTGTACCGGTGCCGGCATCGAGCGCAAAGGAGAAGCGCCGCGAAGCTATTCCCAGGCTCCGAAAGAGTTCATCCATCCGCAATCATCCGGACCTGACGGGCGGTGACCAGGAACGGAGCACGTGGAAGGACAACGTACGGTTGAAGGATGAACGTTACGCGAGGCTTCACGGGCCGCCCGCGCGTCCACAACCCGGGACTGCCGCCGGGGCAGTACGACGCGGGCGAGGACTGGCCCGTCCTGTCCGCCGAGGTCACCCCCGACCTCGCACCGGCCGACTGGTCCTTCCGGATCGACGGCCTGGTCGAGCGGCCGCACACCTGGGACTGGGACGGGGCGCACGCACTGCCGGCGTCGGCGTACGGCGGCGACATCCACTGTGTGACCGGCTGGTCGAAGTTCGGCGTGCGTTTCGGCGGGGTCTCGCTGGACGCGTTCTTCGATGTGGTGCGGCCCCATGTGTCCGCCACCCATGTGGTCGCCCGCTCCCACACCGGCTACACCACCAACCTGCCGCTCGCCGACCTCACCGACGGGCGGGCCTGGATCGTCTGGGAGTACGACGGCGAGCCGCTGCCGGCCGAGCACGGCGGCCCGGCGCGGCTGCTGGTGCCCCACCTCTACTTCTGGAAGAGCGTCAAGTGGATCGCCGGCCTCACGCTCCTCGACCACGACGAGCCGGGCTTCTGGGAACGCAACGGCTACCACGAACGCGGCAACCCCTGGGAGGAGCAGCGGTACTCCGGTGACTGACACGGTGACGACGAACCCGAAGACTCCGGCCCAGGACGCGGCCGCCCCCTCCACGCCCTCGGCCCCGTTCACCGGCGCCACGACGCCGGAAGCGGCCGCCTGCGCGCCGGACGAGTCCGCCCGCGCTGCGGCCCCGAGCCCCGCCGCCCCTGCCGCGGGCCCGACCGCCAGGGCGGCAACCCAGAACCCGAAGACTCCGCCCCCGGATACGGCCACCCCCTCCACGGCCTCTGAGCCGACCGGACCCGCCACGGCCCCCGACCTCGCTGCCCGCTCGCACGACACGGCCGCGCTCCTGGCCGCGCCCGCCCTCGCCCCGGCCGCCCCGTCCTCCGGCGCCGCCGTCGCGAGGCGCTTCGCCGTGCCCGGACGCATCGAGGTGAGCAATCGAGTGGCGGCCGTGTGGCAGCTCGCGACGGTGGTGGAGATCCGGCATGAGACGCCGCGCGTGGCCACCTTCCGGCTGGCGGTGCCGGGATGGGCGGGGCATCTGCCGGGCCAGCATCTGATGCTGCGTCTGACCGCGCCGGACGGTTACGTGGCCCAGCGCCACTACTCGATCGCGTCGGCGCCGGACGACTCCGGGCACATCGAGCTGACCCTGGACCAGGTGCCGGACGGCGAGGTCTCCGGCTGGTTCCACACGGTCGCCCGCCCCGGTGACACGGTCGAGGTGCGCGGGCCGCTGAGCGGTTTCTTCGCCTGGCCAGGCGACCGGCCCGCGCTGCTGGTCGGCGCCGGCTCCGGGATCGTCCCGCTGATGTCGATGGTGCGGCACCACCGCAACCGCGGTCTCACCATGCCGCTGCGCATGCTGGTGTCCGCGCGCAGCCCCGAGGAGCTGATCTACGCGGCCGAACTGGGCCCGGAGACCACGCCCGTCTTCACTCGCAGCGCCCCACAGGGTGAGCCCGTGGGACGTATGGCGACCGCACATGTGGTGCCGCTCCTGGCCGAGCAGCCTCCCGGTGGGTGGGAGGCCTATGTGTGCGGATCCAACGGGTTCGCCGAGCACGCGTCCAGGCTGCTGGTCGCGGCGGGCCAGCCGGTGGACCGGATCCGGATCGAGCGCTTCGGCTGACCGTCCAGGTCGTGCGCCGGGGTCGTTCACGCGACCGTGGGGCGCATGGCGCGTTCCGTGCTCCAGGTGGGCTTGAACTCGCGGTTCGCGGCGTGAGCGAGGTGCTCCGTACGGGGTACGAGACGGGTGTGGATGCTCGTGTGCGTGAGCGGCGGAGGGAGTGACGGGCCTCAGGTACCGGCTCGTCGGCTCTCCGGCTGCGACGGGGCGAGGAGGTGGACATGCGTACCCGGGTGCGTGCCTGGCGCTGGCGGCGCAATCCGTTGCGGCGCCACTCGGATGTCGTGGAGGCATGGACGGTGCTCATCATCGCCGTCCTTCTGTTCGTGGTCACACCGCTGGTCGGCGTGGCCGCGGGTCTGCGCGCGCATGACACGGCCCAGGGCGTCGCGGCCACCCAGCGGGCCGAGCGCCACCAGGTGCGCGCGCAGGTGTTCGGCGACCCGCCCGAGCGGCTCCCCGGCGAGCAGGGCGACCGCGCGTATCCGTACCGCGCCCACGTCCGCTGGACCGAGCCCGGCAAGGGGACCCGTACCGCGTGGGCCCGGGTGACGGCGGGGACCCGTACCGGTGACACGGTCTCGGTGTGGCTCGACGCCCGGGGCCGCAGTGCCGCGCCGCCGCCGAACGCCGCGGCGGTCTGGCAGCACACGGTGACCGTCGGGCTGGTGGCGGCAGGCGGTACGGCGGCCTTCGTGCTTCTCGGACACGCCGTCGAGCGCCGGATCGCGCTGCGCCACCGGCTCGCGGAGTGGGAACGGGAGTGGGCGCGGACGGGACCGAGGTGGACCCAGCCGCGGGCGTGACAGGTGCCCGGCCGCCGAGAGGGAGCAACCGCTTACTGGTCAGTCATCCGGCGCCCACGTACGGTGAGCTGACGCAGTCTCCCTTCGCAAAGGTGGTTGTAGATGGCCCTGTTCGACCTGCCCCTGGAGCAACTCCGCGAGCACCGCAGCGCCTCCACCGAGCCCGAGGACTTCGACGCCTTCTGGGACAAGACCCTGGAGGAGGCACGCGAGCACGAGTTGCACGCCCGCTTCGAGCCGGTGGACACCGGGCTGTCGACGGTCCAGGTGTACGACGTGACGTTCGCCGGGTTCGGCGGCCACCCGGTCAGGGGCTGGCTCCGGCTGCCGGCCGGCGCGACCGAACCGCTGCCGCTGGTCGTGGAGTTCGTCGGCTACGGCGGCGGGCGCGGGCTGCCGCACGAGAGCCTGCTGTGGGCCTCGACGGGCCGGGCGCACTTCGTGATGGACACCCGCGGCCAGGGCAGCGCCTGGGGCGCCGGGGGCGGCACGGCGGACCCCGTCGGCGCGGCCCCGGCGTACCCCGGCTTCATGACGCGGGGCGTCGACGCGCCCGAGAACTACTACTACCGCCGGGTGTTCACGGACGCCGTACGCGCCGTCGAGGCGGCCCGTTCGCATCCGCTGACCGACGCGGCGCGTACCGTGGCGCTCGGCGCCAGCCAGGGCGGCGGCATCACCCTGGCCGTCGGCGGTCTGGTCCCGGACCTGGTCGCGGTGGCGCCCGACGTGCCGTTCCTGTGCGACTTCCCGCGCGCGACCACGCTGACGGACCGGCATCCCTACCGCGAGATCGGCCTGTTCCTCAAGACGCACCGCGGCCGCGCGGCGGAGGTGCTGCGCACGCTGTCCTACTTCGACGGAGTGCACTTCGCGGCCCGCGGCCGGGCGCCGGCCCTCTTCTCGGCGGCGCTGGAGGACCAGACCTGCCCGCCGTCGACCGTGTTCGCCGCGTTCAACGCCTGGGCGCACGAGGACAAGGCGATCGAGGTCTACGACTTCAACGACCACGAGGGCGGCGGCCCCTTCCACGAGCTGGAGAAGCTGCGCTGGCTGCGGTCGTACGCCTGAGGCGGCGGGCGGGCGCGAGTGTCCGCCGGGCACTTCCCTCCAGTCCGACCAGTCGGTACGTTCAGGGAACCCGGGTCGCAGCGTCGCGGCCCGGCTTTCCGGCGACGACGGAGGTCCCATGTCCGCGCACGAGACACAGGTCCACGGCCACTGCGACGCGCGCTTCGCGGCGGTGCGTGAGGCGTTCGAGGACAACTTCCGGGAGCGGGGCGAACTGGGCGCCGCGGTGGCGGTGACCGTCGACGGCACCACGGTGGTGGACCTCTGGGGCGGCCTGGCGGACGCGGCCGGCACCCGGCCGTGGGAGCGGGACACGCTGGTGAACGTGTGGTCCACCACCAAGGGCCCGGTGGCGCTGTGCGCGCACCTGCTCGCCGACCGGGGGCTGCTCGACCTCGACGCGCCCGTGGCCGTGTACTGGCCGGAATTCGCGGCGGCGGGCAAGGAGAAGGTGCTCGTACGGCATCTGCTGTCGCACCGCGCCGGGCTGTCCGGGCTGCGCGAGCCGCACTCCCTGGCGGACCTGTACGACTGGGAGCTCACGACCGCCCGGCTGGCGGCGACCGAGCCGTGGTGGGAGCCGGGCACCCGCTCCGGGTACCACGCGCTGACGTACGGCTTCCTGGTCGGCGAGGTCGTCCGGCGGATCTCGGGGCTGCGGCCGGGGGCCTTCCTGGAGCAGGAGGTGACCGGGCCGCTCGGGATCGACTTCGCGGTCGGGCTGCCGGCGAAGGAGGCGGGCCGGGCGGCCGAGATGGTGCATCCGCCGACCGCGTCACGCAGTGAACAGGCGGCGATCTTCAGCCAGTTGACGCCCGCCGCGCTGGCGGCGCTGACCAATCCGGCGGTCGGGGCGGCGGAGGCGAACACGCCCGAGTGGCGCGCGGCGGAGATCCCCGCGGCGAACGGGCACGGCACCGCACGCGCCGTCGCCGCGCTGTACGCCGTCTTCGCCGGGCGCGGCTCCCACGGCGGGCGGCGCATCCTGTCGCCGGAGGCGGCGGAGCGGGTGCGCGAGGGCCAGGGAAGCTGCCGCGATCTGGTGCTGGGCGCGGGCTTGGAGGGCGAGACCGAGATCGGGCTCGGCCTGTGGCTGAGCGGGTCGAACGGGTCGTACGGCCCGAATCCGCGGGCTTTCGGTCATGACGGTTTCGGTGGCTCGTGCGGACTCGCCGACCCCGAGGCGGGCGTGTCGCTGGGGTACGTGATGAACCGGATGGGGCCGCGCATCGCCGACGACCCACGGAAGATGGCGCTGATCGACGCCCTGTACAGCGCCTTGTGACGGCGTGATCGCGCGGGTGGGTTTCGGCCGAACCGGCAGACCGGTCTTCCCTTGTGGTTTAGACCAATGCTAATTGTGGTCGCGCAACGAGCCCGCACGACTACGTCTTGTCACAACAGGAGGGCGCGGCATGGCCCGCACCACCCCGCACGAACCCGCGCAGAGCGACGACCGGCCCCTGTACGGACGGATCGCGGCGCTGCTCCTCGACGAACTGCGCGCCGGCAGCATACCGCCGGGTGAACGCCTGCCGGGCGAGCGGCACCTGGCCGCGTACTTCCAGGTCAGCCGGGAGACCGTCCGGCAGGCGCTGGAGGTGCTGCGGCGCAGCGGTGCCGTCGCCACCGACCGGCGGGGCAGCCATGCGACGCTGCCCGCCCGGCCGGTCGCGGCGCCGGGGACGCCGGCCTTCCCGCTCGGCGCCCGCTCGGCGGACCCGTCCGCGGTCGACCGGGCCACGGTGACCTGGGAGACGCCGCCGGAGGAGCACGCGCGGGCGCTGGGCCTCGCCCCGCACCGGCCGACGCTGGTGCACCGCTACCGGTCGGCCACGCCGGACGGCCGGTCGCTGCGCAGGGCGGTGACGTCGTTCTCGGCGGTGGCGCTGGCCGAGGTCGCGGAGCTGGCCCGCTACCGGGGCCGGGCCGACGGCAGCACCCCCGCGCAGCTGCGCCGGGCCTACGACTGGATGCGCAAGGCCGGCCTGTCCCTGCACCACCGCGATGCCATCACCCAGGTCGACGGCGCCTCCTCGGTGCGGGTGACCCGGCGGGTGCACGACCAGTACGCCCGGCCGCTGGAGATCACCGATCTGGTGGTGGACGCCGAACGGGACGCGCTGGTCTACGAGTTCACACTGCCCGCGGCCGGCTGAGCCCGCCGGGCCACCACCAGCCGGGCCCGCGGGCTGCCGTCGCCGCGGCATCCGAACTCGGGCAGGGCGTGCAGCTCGACGGAGAACCCGGCGCGGTCCAACTCGCCGAGCACGCCGCCGAGTCGGAAGGCCCGGTAGTACATGACGAAGGGCGGCCGCCACAGCGCGTTGCGCACCCGCATCACCGCGTCGAAGCCGAGCAGCATCCAGAAGCCGGCCTGGGTCGGACGGGGCGGGGCGAGCACCGGGAAGGCGAACCGGCCGCCCGGCCGCAGGACGGAGTGGACCTGGGCGAACAGCCCCGGCAGTTCGCGTGGCAGGAAGTGACCGAACGCCCCGAAGGAGACCACGAGATCGAAGGCGGCCGCGAACGGCAGGGCCCGGGCGTCGCCCCGTATCCAGGTGACCCCGGGACTGCCCAGGGGCCGCACCCGCTGCCGGGCGATGTCGAGCATGCCCGCGCTGAAGTCGACCCCGGTGACGCTCCGGCGGCACAGTCCGGTCAGCACCTCGACGCCCGCGCCCGTGCCGCAGCACAGGTCGAGCCCGTCCTCGAAGGCGCCGAGCGGGGTGAGCGCCTTCACCACGGATTCCAGTACGCCGTCCGGCGTCCGGAAGGGCGTGTGGTCGAACTTCGGGGCGAGCAGGTCGTAGCCTTGCTCGACGGACGAAAGCGCCTGCACGGCGAGTTCGCGCAGGCTGGGGCCTTCAGGACCGAACATCTCCTCAGCCTAGAAGGCTCATGAAGATCTTGGTGAGGGGCTGTCCGGCCGTAGGCCGGGCAGCCCCTGTTCGCTATGCGGTGGCAGGGGCGAGTTGCCAGGT